>DAOURD010000198.1:0-4296 GCA_030625295.1 Desulfobacterales bacterium
GGCGGCAACACCGACTTTCTAAATATGCTCAATCGCATCCGTCTCCTCTCCAAGAAAGAGTCGAAAACAGAGGCTGTCCAGTCGGTCGCGGCCAAACGGCTGGATGACGAAAATATCCACATTGGGCCCAGCGACTATGTGGCCTGGCAAAAGGATAACAAGGTGTGCTTTATTCGCATGGAGGGCAAGCTGTTCGGTAACGTGCCCATGAACCTGGAGTTGCGCCTTTCAGTGGAGGATTCCCCCAATTCCGCGGGTATTGTCATTGACGCTATCCGCTGTGGCAAGCTGGCGCTGGACCGGAGTGAAGGTGGCGTCCTGTACGGGCCGTCAGCCTATTTCATGAAACACCCGCCCCGGCAATACACCGATGATGAAGCCTATCGGATGACTGAGGCCTTTATTAACGAAACCTGGAAAAAGAAGCCGCATGAAATGCTTGATTATCGCCGCAGGCAAAGGCAGCAGGCTGTGGCGTAGGGGCGATAGCAAACCCCTCATCTCCATCCTGGGAGTACCGCTCATTGAGCGGGTCATCCGCTCCGCCATGCAGGCAGAAATCGACGATTTTTATGTAGTCAGCGGCTACCAGGGGGACCGTGTGCGTCATTTCCTGGACGGCCTGGCCCGACGCTGCCCCATAAAAATCACTCACATCATCAACCACGACTGGGAACAGGGCAACGGGCTATCAGTGCTCAAGGCCAGGGAAGACCTGGACGGGTCCTTCGTCCTGCTGATGGGTGATCATCTATTCGATCCTGCCATCCTGCACGATCTGGCCAGAAAGCCGCAGGGCGAGGGGGAGATCACCCTGGCGCTCGACTCCGACACCACCAACCCGCTCATCAACATGGACGATGTCACCCGGGTGAGGTCGGAAAGCGGCAAGGTGCGTGAAATTGGCAAGGGCCTTGGGGCATTCAACGGCTTTGATACTGGTATCTTTCTCTGTACCCCTGCGCTGTTTGAGGCATTGGAACAAAGCGCGGCAAAACACGGTGATACCAGCCTGACAGGTGGTGTGCGCTGCCTGGCCGCTGAGGGCAAAGTGAATGCCTTTGACATCGGAGGCAGGTTCTGGCTGGACGTTGATGATCCAAAGGACCTGGCCATGGCGGAATGGGCCCTGCTGGACCAAATGCGGGACAAGCCGAACGACGGCCCGGTTTCCAGGTACATCAACCGCCCAGTGTCGGTGAGGATCTCCCGCCACCTTACCCGGCTACCAGTAACGCCCGACCAGATATCGCTGGTCTCATTTCTCTGTTCCCTCATTGCCGCAGGGCTTTTTGCCCTTGGCGGCTATGCTGCCCTGCTAACTGGCGGCATGCTTGCCCAGTTCGCATCCATAATAGACGGGTGCGACGGCGAGGTGGCACGGCTGAAGTACTGTGAAAGCGATTTCGGCGGTTGGTTCGACGCGGTACTGGATCGCTATGCCGATGCCTTCCTGTTGTTCGGGCTAACATGGCATGCCTGTGGCGGGGGGGCTGATGGGATTGTCCTCCTTATAGGTTTTCTGGCGATTATCGGCTCGTTCATGCTGAGCTACACCGCCGACAAACACGACAGTCTCATGCGTGCCCGCATTGCTGGCAGCAGCAGCCTGCGCATTGGCCGCGATATCCGGGTGTTCCTGATCTTTCTAGGTGCCCTCTTTAACCAGCCTTTTTGGGCTCTAGTGGTCATTGCTGCTATGATGAACGCAGAAACTGTTCGCAGAGTGATTGTGTGTCGTGGGCACAGGTAGCATCGACTGCACGAAGAGGAGGATCAGGGCAGTTGTGGCCGGTTCATCCGTTCCGGAAGACGCCCGGCACGCAGAAAATACCCTTGACTGGCTACTGAGGCTCAAACCCGACGCTGATGATGCCCTGCAGATTGCCGCACTGGGACACGATATCGAGCGAGCTCTTGAGGATCACAAGGTAAAACAAGCCGATTTTGCTGACTATGACGGCTTCAAGGCCGCCCACGCACGAAACAGTGCGGAAATTCTCGGGGAGATTATGGAAGATTGTGGAGTGCCGCAGGATCTGGCCAGCGAGGTGTACTGGCTTGTCTGCCGGCACGAGACCGGGGGCGACCCCCGCGCCGACCTTATCAAGGACGCTGATAGCATCTCTTTCTTTGAGGTTAACCTGCCTCTTTATTACAAGCGCCACAGCCGCAAGGAAGTGTTACAGCGTTGTGTTTGGGGTTACCGCAGGCTTTCTGAGAGGATGCAGCAGGTCGCACAAACGCTTTCCTACGACAATGCTGAACTCAATGGGCTGCTAAAGGAGGCGATACGCAAGGCTTAGCATACACCCATCCCGACCAAACTGTAGCGGCTAATATGACCGACATGATGAAATTGGCATTCCTGTTTCAACCTGGGTGAGTGCGGCGGGACGGATCTCCTCTATATAGTGTTGGATACCCATTACAATGGCATCGGCTATGTCCTCCTGGTAACCGGCAGTGTTTAATCTGCGACACTCTCTCGGATTCGTTATGAAGGCGGCTTCTATCAATATACACGGCATCTCAGCACCAAGCAGTACGTAGAAGGGGGCCTGTTTTACACCTCTGTTTTTGATACGGCTATATCTTGGTTTCAATTTTTTTATAAGGGCTTCTTGAACGTGACCCGCAAGGCGACTCGATTCATCTATCTTGGCATTTTTCATCAGGTCACTCAAAATGGCCTGAAGGTCGCTGATATTCTTGGCTGAGGTGGCGTTTTCACGTGCAGCCACCAAGATGGCGTCTTCATCTGTGGCCAGATTCAAGAAATAGGTCTCAATACCACGGCAAGCCATGGCCCTATTAGCATTCGTGTGAATGGAAATAAAAAGGTCGGCATTCTTGGTATTTGCGATGGCGGTGCGTTCTTCAAGGGAAAGAAAGGTGTCTGCGTTTCGGGTGAGCACGGCCTCGCATCCAAGCCTCTGACGAATCTTTTTGGCCAGTCTCCGGGAAATCTCCAGGGTCACGTTCTTCTCTCGCACACCCTTTAAATATCCAATGGCACCAGGATCTTTGCCCCCATGTCCGGGGTCAATGACAATCCGCCTTACCCCAAGGGCGAGTTGCTTGGCCAGGGCACCCTTTGGTACCTCGCCACCCGGTTTTTCCAGTTCGTGTTTAAACCGGTTCTTTGATGTGGTCTTCGATGCGGCCATTATGGGCACACTACTGACATCGACTACAATGCGAAACGGGTTGCGTAGAGAGAATATCCTAAAATCATCGATCGATTTGATATCTAAAACGAGCCGAACCGTATCCGGACTATATTGAGCTGCACGGACACCGCTGAGGAGATCATCTACGATCGGCACAGCCGGCTTTAGCCCAGGCCCGATGCGCGCATTATTCAGATCAATACAAAGACGCATAGGCTTTGCAATGCTGGGATCTTTTTTCAACAGGCGGTGGGTATAGGGCACCTCGGATTCCACATCAATGACCACACGCGTATAGCTCGGGCTGGACCAAAAACGTATCTCTTTTACCTCAGCGAGCGAGCTTGGTTGAGCCTTGTATCTCTTCTTATAAAAAGGAGGCGTTTTGACCCGCACTGACGCGCTCGATTTTGACGCCCTTGCGTGGCCCCTGCTCAGCCTGGCAATTGCCCTCTTTGCCTTTGACGCATATCGGCTCCCTGGAAAACGCTTCAGCAAGCGGTTGTAATAATCGAGGGCCCGTTGCTTATCTTTATTGTTACCAGAAAACCCATACAACTCGGCATACAGCCGTGCAGTCATGAAAAGGGCGTCATCTGCCCTTGGCCCGTTCGGTTGGGTTGCGTAAACAGCACGAAATTCTTTTATGCACGCAATCCAATGATGTCGGAGCTTCTGTTTTTGAGGGTCCTTCAGGAGCTTTTCAAAACTCGACCGGGCGTCTCGATAGTCCCTTTCGGTTTGGTATCCGGCAGCTACAGGCGGGTGTAATGCAAACACCAAAAACAAAATGAGAAAGAATATGAACTTACGCCAGACTGGCAAGAAGAGATACGATCTCACGTGACGATTTAGCCTCATAGTTCGTATGCCATTCACGGTTAAGTCGTTAAGTGGTTGAGTCGTTGAGTCGTTTTTAATCTAACCACTCAACTACTCAACCACTCAACCATACCCTCCGATTTGCTATTTGTCATTTGACATCTCCATGAAAAGGGTTACAGGTCCTCCATTAGCTCCTTCAAAGCATTTAACCGGTTCAATGCTTCAAGGGGTGTCATATTGGAAATATCCAGCTTTTTCAAGCTATTAATCACAATCTCATCTGAGGTCGAAAAAAGGG
>DAOURD010000269.1:0-3639 GCA_030625295.1 Desulfobacterales bacterium
ATAGAGGCCCTATGGTCAAGGGAAAATTCGTGTTGCCCTGGAACAAGAACGTGTTATAAAGAAAGCTGTGTCTTTATCACGAATTGAGAAAACTTAGTCCGTACTGACAAATAATTGAGGAATTCAGGGATTGAGGGACTCGCAAGAAGTCCCTCCTGATGTCATTGCGAGCGTAGCGAAGCAATCTCGTTGACTATAATAGCTTGAAATCATGAGATTGCTTCGTCGCTTCGCTCCTCGCAATGACCAATAAAAGAACTTTTTACGAAACCATCACGAATTCAGGAACTAAAATGTAGTTCCGTGAATTCCTAAGTTCCTCAATTCGCAATCCCTGAATTCTCCGCCAGGCGGATCCGGGTTAGGTTATACAGAACCAGATGTTACAACACTTTTTTAATCCATCCTCTGTGGCTGTGATCGGGGCCTCGCAAAATCCTGCCAAGATTGGTTACGACATCCTGAATAATATAGTCCAGTACGGTTATGGCGGCCCTGTCTACCCAATAAACCCCAGGGCTCCAGAGATCCTGGGGCACAAGGCATATCCGGACCTCGCTTCAGTGCCTTCCGAGATAGATCTTGCGGTCGTTGCCGTACCTGCTGCAGCGGTTATGGGTGTTTTGGAGCAGTGCGGCAGGAAGGGGGTTGATTCAGTCATTGTCATTACGGCTGGCTTTAAGGAAACCGGACCACAAGGCGCACGCCTGGAAGAGGAGCTGCTCATGCGGGCCAGGGAACTTGACGTTCGGGTCGTCGGTCCCAATTGCCTGGGAATTATTGATACGGCAGGCGACCTGAATGCCTCTTTTGCGGCCGGCATGCCCCTTGCCGGGCATATCGGTTTTTTTTCCCAATCCGGGGCCCTGTGTGTGGCCATCCTCGATTGGGCCCTGGGGGAAAATGTTGGCTTTTCAAGGTTTGTGAGCCTGGGCAACAAGATGGATATCTCAGAAACAGAGGTCATGCTTTCCATAGGCCAGGATGAAAATACACGGGTAATCCTGGGGTATTTGGAAAGCATTGAGGACGGGCCACGTTTTATGAAGGCGGCTCGCCAGGTCTCCAAAACAAAACCGATTATTATCATTAAGGCAGGCACCACAAGCGCAGGGGCCAAGGCCGCTTCTTCTCACACCGGCGCTTTGGCGGGGTCGGAGCATGCCTATCGCGCGGCTTTCAAGCAGTCCGGCATTATACAGGCTGAATCGACCCAGGCCCTTTTTGGATACGCCATGGCTTTTGCCAGTCAACCCCTGCCAAAAGGCCGGAATCTTGCCATCATTACCAATTCCGGGGGGCCGGGCATCCTGGCCGCAGACGCCTGTGACCGGAGCTCCCTTCATCTTATTCCAACCCGCAAGGAGACTGCAGACCGCCTCCGAGAATTCCTTCCGTCCACGGCATCGCTGTATAATCCTATAGATATCATCGGTGATGCCTCGCATGAAAGATACGAGAAAACCCTTGAGGTCATCCTGAAAGATGAGTTGATCCACGCTGTGCTGATACTCTTGACCCCAACTGCAGCCGTGGACCCAGAAGCTGTTGCGCAGGGAATCGTGGGCCTGGCCAAGGATGCTGAAAAACCGATCATGACTGCTTTCATGGGGGAAAAACGGGTGAGGGGAGCTCGCAAGATCTTCCAGGATCATGCCATACCCGCCTATGATTATCCGGAGGATGCTGTGGCAGCCATGGACGCAATGCTTTCCTATCGCCAGTGGCTGGAAGAGCCTGAAAGACAACACCAGCGTTTTGAGGCAGACACTGGTAAGGCACGAAAGCTCTTTGCCTCGGTTGTCAAGCAGCACCGGCACGATCTGATTGAAAGTGAAGCACGCGAGATCCTGAAAGCCTATGGATTCAGACTTCCTGAAAGTCGCATTGCCAGAACCACCAAGGGGGCTGTAAGAGCGGCTTCAGAGATCGGGTATCCGGTTGTGATGAAGATTGCCTCGCCCGATGTGCTCCACAAAAGCGATATGGGGGGCGTTCGCGTCGGACTTGAAACGGACGTCATGGTGGAAGAAGCTTTTTTTGATATAACCTCTAACATTCAACTACGGCAACCCGAGGCACGGATCCTGGGCGTGATGGTTCAAGAAATGATACCACAGGGCAAAGAAGTTATCCTGGGCATTACCCGGGACATCCAGTTTGGCCCTATGATCATGTTCGGCCTCGGCGGGATCTATGTGGAAGTCTTAAAAGACGTGGCCTTTCGAATCGCCCCGTTGAGCGTGGAGGAAGCCGATGCCATGATTCGTGACATCCGATCGTTCCCTTTGCTGCGCGGGGTGCGGGGCGAGGCACCTGCCGATATCGAAGGGATCCGCGATGCACTGCTGAGGCTGTCTCAGATGGCCATAGACTTCCCTGAAATCATCGAAGCAGATATCAATCCACTCCTGGTGTGCCCCGAGGGTCAGGGGGCGGTGGCCGTGGATGCCAGGATTACCATACAGGAGTGATACGCGATTGCGGATTTTCAACTTTAGGCACTTTAGTTCACTTTAGCTCACTTTAGGCACTTTCACTGAGGGGGCAAAAGAAAATGGTTTCTCTATATATAGGCTCCACACCGGCATATTCAGGTAAAAATCTAGCGGTCATGGGGCTCGGTCAGCGATTCCTTAAAGACGGGCTCAGGATGGGTTATTTTAAGCCCTTTGGCCGATTGCCTATCAAGATAAAAGGCATGCTGACCGACAAGGACGCCTGGTTCATCTACAGGGTGCTCATGTTGAAAGATCCGGTGGAAAGCATCTGCCCGGTAGTCATGACGCAGGACCTGATGGTCGAATGCTGCCGGGGAGAAGCTCTGGGACTGGAGGAGAAGGTTCTAGAGGCATTTGAACAAGTGTCAAAAGGAAAAGATGTGATGCTCATTTCCGGGGCAGGCAAACTTGAGTCGGGCAAATGTCTTGGTATATCAGGATATGACCTGATCGAAAAACTCGATGCCCGTGTCCTTCTGATGGATCACTACGAGAGACAACTGTATCTGGATGGGGTTTTGGATACCCACGAGCGCCTGGGAGAACGCCTCCTGGGAGTCATCGTGAACAGAGTACACGCAGGTTATGTTGAAAAACTTCAGGACTTGATTGTCCCGTTCCTGGAACGAAAAGGCATCCCCGTCTTCGGCATCCTTCCCTATGATGCTGTGCTGGGCTCAGTGACGATTGCAGACATTGTGGAGGCCCTTGCAGGCGACGTGCTCTGCTGCCGCAATAAGCTAGATGGTCTGATCGAGCACTTTTTGATCGGCGGCATGCAGGTGGACCGTGCCCTCGAGTATATCAGAAAGGCAAGAAACAATGCCGTGATCGTGGGGGGTGATCGGGCCGATATCCACCTTGCTGCCATTGAGGCAGCGACCCAATGCCTAATCCTGACCGGCAATCTTTACCCGAATCAAATTGTGATCTCCAGAGCTGAAATGAGGGGCGTGCCGATTGTCGTGGTCCGGGGCGATACTTATTCGGTGGCAAAGAAGGTGGAAGATCTCTCGCGCAAGCTTCGCATCAGGGAAAAAGAAAAGGTCTATTGCGGTATTCGCCTAATCGAAGAAAAGGTCGATTTTGAAAGATTGTATAAAGCCCTGGGCATCAGCATTTGATTGCGGATTGCGGA
>DAOURD010000320.1:0-3209 GCA_030625295.1 Desulfobacterales bacterium
CCTTTCCACTGTAACTGCTGCGGCCTCATCCTTTCTCAGGGTCAAAGCAAAGCCACGCACATTTATTTCAACCGGATCCCCCATTTGAGCAACGCGAGTAATGACAAAATCCGTGCCCTTTGTAAGCCCCATGGCCATGAGTTTCCCACGATAGGTCTTGGAACCCTTGATATATCCCGCAACCTTGGCTTTTTCACCTACAGCTAAATCACCTAGTTTCATAACCCTATTTCCCCCTTAAATCATGGCAACAAGGATCTTTTGCGCCATACCTCCTCCCAGGCCGTAACGAATTCCTTCCTTGGCTATCAGCACTGTACCTCCTGCCCTGCGTTGTATAACCTCAATTTCATCACCAACATTAAGCCCCATACTTACGAGCTTTTCATGAAATCCCCTTCCTCCTCTCAGGGAAACAATCCTGAGCATTTCTCCTTCACTGGCTATGGCCAGTGGTAAAGCGCTTTTCGAGGATAAGTCCTCTGAGGATCTTTCAGACCCTGGTTCTATCAACCTGCTGCTCTCCATTCCTTTTTTCCCTCTATTCCTGAAAAATTATTGTCGGCCTATTCCCACAAAGCGAGAATACGGCCCACTACGCAATTTCTCTAAGTTAAGATGCTAAGGTTATTGAGAAAATACTAGAAATATATTCTTAATGCTATTGTAATTCATTCACTATTTTAACAGAGAAAGAGCTATATTTTTATAACAAGCTCTTCATTTTGTCAACTCGCCGTTTTAAATCACTCCTTTTCGAGCTGGTGAATAAGGATGAGCGCTGGGAGACTCACCGCTCCGGCTCGATGATGCTGACGGAAATCAGGCCGTAGATGCCGGTGAACATTATGACTGCGAGATCGGGCCAATACTTCCTTATGGAGAATTTTCTTGCGTACATGACAGCGATGCCGGAGAACAGCGACAAGGCAATACCGATCAGGGCGAGCCATCCATTCCAGATAATATCGAATTGCAAGTAACCACTTGTCTTGTCAGTGGTTTTAATCCAAAACGGGAACAAAGCCTTGAAAACCGTATCGGCCATGGTCGTCCTGCCTGAGAACATGACCCGCTGATACCGGGATATAGGCCGATACTGGCTGTCCATGGCCACGGCATGGATGGTGTGGTGATCGGAATAGACGGCCGTCCGGTAGAGCGGATTGATGAGCAACTTCAAGTCCATGGTATCCGGATTGTAGTCCATGAGCGGCAATTTGATGAGCCTGTAACCGTCATAGGTAATAAGGTATATGTCTCCTTTGTCAGTAAGGAGCATTCCGTAGATCTCTTTTTTCTTGTTCTCCATCACCTTGATGTTTCTGATCCCAAGATCAGAGGGTATTGGGGTTTTCACTACAACCGGTTCTCCCCTGACCCGCTTGACGTGATATGTACATCCATTTGCATCAACCACGAAGAAGCCCTCATCAAATGGCTTGAGAATCGATACCCTGCCTGCCGTAAGGCGTGCCGGAAAGACAAACCCTGCTTGCTTCATGGCATTGGTAAACTCTCTGGTAAGCCCTTGGTCAACGGTGTTCGTGTCCACATTGATGAATTCCATCCTGTCGGTCATCCGGAAGGCATCCTCCGGAAACCGCAGCCTTGTCACACCCGGTTCCGACTCGAGGAGCGGAAATACCTGAATCCGCGGGCTGCGGTCAGCGATCATGCGGGGTTTAAGCTCAAAGACCTGCCTGTTTTCCTTGATGGTCTGCTTATCAAAAGTCCGGCCGTCGATAGTTATGGGCAGCTTGCCCCATAGTTCCATGTTCTTGTAGTAGACAAAGGGGATCAGGGTCTCAAAGGTCGTCCGGTCGTAATCATTGCCGCTTTCGTCCTGTGTTACGAAGTTGTGACCTTCACCCACCATCTCGCGGAATACGAATTTCTTTATCACCGGGCTGAAAAAGAGCTGTGTCTTTCCCACCTTCTTGTCGGATACCTTGTGATAGAGAAAGGGCAGATACACGCTCATCACCACGATTGCCAGTACAATCAGCGCATACCGGGCGAGTCTTGGGACCATCATGAGGTCCTGTTACGGTAACGGTAGGCCGGCAGGATAACAGAGGGAATGAACAACAGGGAAATGAGCGCCGGTTTCCATAGTGCCCGGTTGTACGTCTCATAGTCATTGCCTTGATAGAAGAGCCACAAAAACCCGCCTGCTATTGCAAGATAGACGAACTTTCTGGACAACCGTGGTTCCATGGCGGTCAGGGCCGTGCCGAGATATGCAACCAGCCCGGAAAAAAGCCACGGGAGCGCGGTCAACAGGGCACTCTCCGCCGCTTCATGGGGGGGAAAATCGGCGATGATGGTATAGAGCATGAAAGCATCGAGCATGCCGATTACAGCCACTCCAAGAAGACCTGCGAGCACGCAGCAGAGTATCATGGAATTGGGCCGCACCGGCAGGTGAAGGGAGAGCCTGAAACGGTGGCCGATCATCTCCGGCGTAAATTGGGCAGCGCCGATAATCACGCCGGTGATAACCAAAAGGTATTTCATGTACGCATAGTGGAGCGTGCCGATCTTAAAGGCCTGATACCAGATCATTTCGGCGTGTTCGATCGTGAAGAGATGCCTGAGGTCCACAAAGAGATAGACAAAGACACCAATATTCAACACAAGGGCAACGCCCCAGAAGAGGCGGACCTTTAGCCACTCCTTGTACAGGATGGATGAAAGCATGGTAGTTTAGTATTTTCCGGTAAGCCCGATGAATGCGTCCTCAAGCGTCATTGGGACCTGCTCGAGGCCGGCGGTCTCGATGCCCATTTCCGCAAGATGGGCGCCTCCCTCAGCCATGGGCCGGAATGAGTACACAGAGGCGTTATCACCTGTGATGTCGAGGTTCCTGATTACGTCATCCCTGTGCAGGGTGTTTGCTGAACCGTTGCGTTTGAAACGGAATTGCTTAAAACCAATCATGAATTCATCCAGTGAGGTCTGGAGGACCTCTCCGCCTCGGTCAAGGAACATGACCTCATTCACCAGGTTTTCCAGGTCCTGGACTATGTGGGATGTGACAAATACGGTTTTCGTACCGTCTTTCACGTACTCGCTCAGGTATTCGAGGAAAAGGCGGCGGTACCCAGCGTCCAGCCCCATGGAATAATCATCCAGGATCATGAGCTCGGGCTCCTGAGCGAATATCAGCCCCAGGACAACTTGTGAGCGCTGTCCGCAGGACATAT
>DAOURD010000193.1:0-4328 GCA_030625295.1 Desulfobacterales bacterium
AAGATCTTGTAAAGGATGGTATTTACTTGGTGATTTACTTGTTGCCTGGGGAGGGCATACAAGAAAGGAGGTAGCATATGGAATTAGTTCCCTGGAGACCTTTTGGAGAACTCACTCCGTTTCGCAAAGAAATGGACAGGCTCTGGAAGCGATTTTTTGGCGAGCCACCTTTTCCCGGATTTGTTTCAGAGGAATGGTTACCATCGGTGGACATTTCGGAAGCCAAAGACAAGCTTCTCATCAAGGCCGAGCTGCCGGGTTTGGAAGCAAAAGACATTAACCTGAGTATATCAGGAGACATCCTGACTATCAAAGGCGAGAAGGAGAAGGAAAAGGATGAGAAAGACGAACATTATTATCATTCTGAGAGGTACTGTGGGTCTTTCCAGCGTTCATTCCGACTTCCGGTGGACGTACAAAGCGATAAGGCGGAGGCGACTTTTGACAAAGGCGTATTGAAAGTAACGATTCCTAAAACCGAGGAAGCCAAGAAGAAGAAAATCGAGGTGAAGGTTAAATGATCTCACATACGCCCTCCCCAGGCACAAATTCCAAATCCGACCTAATTCCTAGACAAGGCTCCGGCGGTCTGAGGGAAACGACGAATGTGGCAATGACAGAAACAATACCGGCAATTTCCCAGGATCATCAGGGCTGTGATGATCTTTCTCCTTCGGGGATGATTAACGACTGCTTCCGCCTCTCTGGTGGTGAACCCGGTTCCGGTGAAGGCCGATAGGGCCTGGAATCTTGCCTTCGACCTTTCCATACCAGTCATCTCCAAGGAAATGGCTCCGATTCGGATGATTAGATAGGACATGCAGACAAAAACGATCAAAAGAAGGACACTCATTTAACCCTCCACAAAAGGTCTCGGAATTTATATAATTTAACGTCTCGGAATTTCTACAACTTATTGAATGTACAGACTTTTTTGAGGCTTGGATTTTTGCCCCGTGCCGGAATGATGGAATGATGCCTGCCCGCCATTGCCATGCACGCTGGCATTAAAACCGTATGCTGTACCAGGCGATGGCAGGCGGGGAATATTGGACACGAAGTGAAGCTGTGCGCTATGTTGGTTTTTAGCGGAAGTATATCATATGTCATTTGTAGACTTCCCTGTCAACAGTGGTTTTGCCAATAATCCAATGACCCATTCCTGCCCGCCAGTGCCTCGTCTGCTGGCATTGTAGCTTCCTTGCGAGCGAGGCGTTGGCAGGCGGGTTGCCAGAACCCATTATTCCATCATTCCATTATTCCAATATTCCAATTGTGAGCGAAGCGAACTAAGTTCTTATAATAATAACACATTATTCGCGTTGTTGTAAGCCCAAGAAAAGGCGGAAAAGCGGGATCGGATCGGACTGGATGCCATTTCAAAAGCCAGCCTTCTCTTCAGGAACGTTACCAGTGGGGTTGGGTCCCGATGCGACGTCCCATCACCTCCAGGGTATCGGTTACCACGACAAAGGCACCGGGATCGACCCGGCGGATCATCCGCTTGAGCCGGGCTAACTCGCGGAAGGTGATGATGGTGTAAAGAATCTGTTCCTCGCGTCCCGAATATCCGCCCTGACCTTGGATGATCGTTACCCCCCGCCGGATTTCCCGAAGGATTCCTTGGGAAATTTCTTTCCAGTGGGGGGAAATGATGAAGATCGCTTTCCTCTGGCTTAACCCTGTGACCACCAGATTCAGAATATGCGAGGAAACATAAAGGTAGACCAGCGTATAAAGCGCGCTTTCAAGAGAAGAGAAAATAGCGGCTGCAATCAACACGCCGCTGTTGAAGGCCAAAACGGTGGTGCCAACGCGGATGGAAAAACGCTTGAGCAAAATGACCGAAAGAATATCCGTACCTCCGGCCGACCCTACGGACCTCAGGATGATCCCAGATCCCGCCCCGCTTATAATCCCCGCGAGCAAGGCACTGAGGATCGGATCTTGGACTGCGACGGGTACTTGGGTCCACTCCAAAGCGCCAGAGAAAATCACCATGCCTGCGATGCTGTATAAGAAAAAACGCCGCCCAACGAAGATCCAGCCAAATGCAAAAAGGGGTATATTTAGAAGAAAGTAGAGCCAAGAGACAGGCGCGGACGGGAGGAGATAATGGATCACCAAAGCCAATCCGGTCACTCCTCCGCTAACAAATCGATGGGGGATCAGGATTCCGTTGACCGCCACTGCACAAAGTACACTGCCCAGGGTGATGAGCCCCAGGTTCCATAGCACCCTGCTGAGCAACTTTACTGCGGATTGCCCGGATCGTCGTGGCATCGTTGACGTCTCCAATTCTAGCTATTTCTGACGTATGACCCAGGTGAGAGTGAGCCCTTTCAGAGCCATTTTTTTTGCCTGAAGTAAAACAACATTGAAATACCTATAGCAACCATTACAAACAAAATCACGGGATAACCCCAATGCCATTCAAGTTCTGGTATATATCTAAAATTCATTCCGTAAATACCCGCTACGAAAGTCAAGGGCATGAAGATTGTAGCAATAATCGCCAATAGCTTCATAACCTCGTTCATCCTGTTGCTTGTCATTGAAAGATAAATATCAATCGTTGCCGTAAGCATGTCCCGAAATTTCTCTATTGTTTCAATAGCTTGAATTGTGTTATCGTAAACATCGCTTAGATATATGACTGTAGACTCGTGAATAAGAGGTGATTCTGCTCTTTCCAGCCCAGCGACTACCTCCCTCAAAGGCCAGACCTGGTTACGCAAAAATATCATCTTTCTCCTTAAGACGTGAATTGCGTTTAGGGTTTCCGGTCCCAAATTTACCAGCAACTGTTCTTCTATATCCTCCATCTTTTCTTCCAGCTTATCCAGCATGATGAAATAGTTATCAACAATAGCATCTACTAAAGCGTAAGTAAGATAATCGGCCCCCATCTTTCTAATGCGGCCTTTCCTGTTTCTGATTCTTTCCCTGATGGGACTAAAAACATCTCCTTCACGTTCCTGGAACGAAATAACGAAGTTTGTGCCAAGAACTAAACTGATTTGTTCTACCTCTATTTCATTGTCTTTTTCATTATAGGAGAGCATTTTCAAGACAACAAAGACGCAATCATCAAAATCCTCCATTTTTGGTCGTTGTTCTGTATTCACTACGTCTTCCACAAGTAAGGAATGCAGACTAAAGGCTTTTGCGATTCCTTCCATAATTTCCATCCGGTGAATGCCGTCTATGTTTATCCAGGTGACGGTTGGTGTTTCCTTAAAGGGAAGACATTCCTCTATCGTCTTTGCTTCCTTTTCTTTTAATCGTGCTTCATCATAATCCATAATTGTGATTTTTATCTCGTCACTCTTCTTCTCACCTGTGTGAACGAGAGTTCCTGGCGGAAGCCCTACCTTTTTCGGAGTTTTCTTAGTGAGTCTGGGCATTGCAATTCACCTCCCGTTAAAATGATAGCAATGTCGAAAAGATCCTGGATGCGGAGGTTGTGCAGGATCGTCTAAAAGGCGTCAGCCATCAGGCCCTTTCCTTATCCTTCTCGTCCCAAATCTGGATCAGGTAGTCTTTGCGGTCTTCAAAGACCTGAGCCTGCTCCTCAACCAATTCTTCGGCCTGGCTTGATGTCATCTTGCGGGTTTCGTTAATAAAGGAGGCTACGCGGCCGAGGTAGAGAGGAGTGACCAGGTTTACCAGTTGGGCCCTGTTGTGGGTCCATCGATGGAAAGTGGCCGCGGTCTCGTAAAGCACCATGACCCAGGTCTTCACGGGCATGACAAACTTGGTCTTGGCCTTGGCTGCGCACCTCTTGAGTTCCTCGAAACACGCCGGGGAAAAAATATCCCTATAGAGAGCCTTCAACTGCCGAAAGCCCGCCTTGTACTCTGTGACCAGGCGGCCAAGGTCAATACTGATAGGTTCCGGTTCCACAGACTCCTGAACTCCGAACAGAGGAACGGTCCGGCTCCCCCTGACCGCTTTCCACTCGGTCTCGTGCTGCTCCATGAGAACACAGAGGGTGTGTACGACCTGGCGGAACATAGGCCCAAGGGACTCGGCCGGATCCTTGGCGTCATGGATCTTTACTCCTAAGTTGGACTGACAGATTTTGAAGTTGCTAGTAATAGCGTTGGTGGTCATCCAGATGTCAATGCCATAGCGGGCTACATCCGTGTCCCAGACATCCTGCTCCATGTAGTACGCTGCCAACTCTCCAGCAAATGCAAAGTCCCCGCCAATGGGTTGGCGGATGCGCAGACCGTAAAGGGCGCGGGTTAAATTATAGACGATGTTGTTCGTGATGGTGCCGTCATACTTGTAGCGGGTGTAGACAGGGGAGACGTACTGGTAGT
>DAOURD010000034.1:0-7796 GCA_030625295.1 Desulfobacterales bacterium
GTCATTTCGACCGAAGGGAGAAATCTGTGTGTAATTCACGACCGTTGGTAAAAATCCCCCTAAATCCCCCTTTACAAAAGGGGGACTTTCAACCATCCCCCCTTTTCTAAAGGGGGGTTAGGGGGGATTTTACTGTGTTCGCTCAACCAACACTCTTGAATTACACACGAGAAATCTTGATATGCTATCGTTGCGGACAGGATTTCTCCCTGGCCCAGACCGGGTTCTTATATGGCACCGGTTATTATTCTCGTGTCGCGCCAGGGCGGGCGCTACGCTCGAAATGACAAAATGGGGGAGTGAACACTTGCATGCAGTACCTATTTTACCCGGATTTATTGAGAAGTTACCAAGAACCCTGCTAATGTCATAAATAGAGAGGTTTTCTTTGCGCAATGCGATGACGCGTTCACGATTCATTAATGGGCACAAATTGAAAGTCAACCAACAGTGGCATTACACCGAATGCCGTTTGATAGTGTAACCGTTCACGGTTCAGAGGTTCAGGGTTCACCGAAAATCTGAACCGTCCCGCCTGCCTCGCAAGCTTGGCGAGCGGGCAGGTGATTCGCAAGTTCTGACTGGAGAAGGCATGAGAATAGATCGATTTGAGGATATTGAGGCATGGCATTTGGCCCGGGAGCTAACTCGCAAGGTCGTAACCGTTCACGGGTTCAATGGTTCAGGGTTCACCGAACAAATGTTGAGAGCTGACCCATTGTCACCGCCCGATTGATGATTGAAAAAACAATCGACAATCGATAACCGTAAATCGACAATCAAAAAAGGTAACCCTGAACGGTGAACTCTGAACCTGTGAACGCCTACTTGATAGTTAAGCAAGGGCAGAAGATGTTTTTTTCAATAATCGCTCCATTGCTCATTGTATAGCATGAGGTGGAGCCCGAGATTCTTTTTGAAAGATAGCTGGAGTATTTATCGCTGAATTTAATTCTTTCGTCTAAAGCCTCTGAATAGACACCGGCCAGCCCGAGTATAAGCTCGCACACTTCCCTCACCGCATATTCATCCCCGATATGGGCGCAGATATAGTCGCAGAGATGGTTTTCCCTGACATAGCGCTCAAAAAGGGGGCTCGCCGTTCTCCTGACAAGGAACCTGAGGCCGCAGGCAGCGGCGATAGAAAGATCAAGCGCGTCATCAAAGACAAAGGCTATCCGGTCACGGGTAATCTCATATATACTTTCGATATGGTTGACGGCTTCGATCTTATTGGGCAGGCTGTAATACACAAACTGGAAGTGTTCTCTTCCGGAAAGCTCAAACGCAGACTTATTGTACTGGCCCGTGATAATGCCGAACAAAGGAAGTTCATCGGACTTCAGCCAGTGGCCAAACCTGAGCAGGTTGGTCCCCATTGAATCAGGCTCAGCATATGCGCTGTGCGTGCCCTCCCCTTTTACGCCGGCATTAAACACACCGTCCCAGTCAAAAAGGTATACTTTTATGTTTTTAAGCTTTTCCGCTATCTGCGAAGCAGGTGTGATGAACTCGCCCCCGGCTTCTGAAAAAACCTTTTCAACACTTTCCAAAGATGTATTCATCAAGAGAGCAGGTCCTGTTTTATAAGGTCCTGGACATCTATCATTCCGATGAATTCATCATTGTCCAGAACAATGATATTATCGACCTGCCTGTCCTTGAAAATCTTTACAGCTTGGTACAGGAGCTCGTCTCCGCTAATCGTGAGCGGGGGATTATATGAAAAATCGGACATCTTTTTATCCATAAAGGATTCTGGATCACGATTGAGCTGTCTTCTTAAGTCGCCGTCAGTAAAAATACCAGTAACCCTGCCGCTGTTATCAAGCACGGCAACAGCCCCCAGCCTGGAATCGGTCATCTGGACCATTGCGTCAAACACGGTATTCTTCAAGCGAACCGCGGGTTTTGCTTCTCTTATGATTTCCTTCACGCGCGTGGTCATGAGCTGCGTGTGTATCTCAAACTCCCTGATCCCCACCGTTGTGAAACTGTTTTCAGTAAGCTGTTTCATGACCTTCCAGGGAACCGTGCAGGTATGGACGCCAATATTTATGGCGTTCCGGACATGCTCCGGGTGCCGGACGGATGAAAACATGATTTTTGTATCATAGCCGTAAAATTTAACAGCCTCCACGCACTGCTCTATCAGGGCGAGGGCGTCATGTCCTTCATCCTGAAGGCGTCCGACCAGGGGACAGACATAATCAGCGCCCGCAGCCATTGCCATATATGCCTGCTGGAGTGTGTACACCAGATGGACATTCACTCTCATCCCTTCATCTTTCATTTGCCTGCACGCCCTGACGCCTTCCAGGGAAACAGGGGTTTTAAAAACCGTTTTTCCCTTATCCAGCCCCAGTCCTATAAGACGGTGAGCCTCCTTCACGATCTCTTCACTGGTATCGCCCAGCGCTTCAATCTGCAGTACAGGAACTATTTTGGACAGTCTTACGATTGTGCCGTCAACATCGGTAATGCCGTGACGATGCATGAAAGTGGGTGTTGTTGTCAGGCCGGCCAGAAAACCGAGTTTAAACGCCTCTTCAATCTCTTTTATGTCTGCTGAATCTAAATAAAGTTCCATGGTAAAAATTCTCTTTCCTTTTGGTCTATTCCTGAAGGTTTCGTTAAAAGTCTGTTTTGCTCACTCACAAAATAAACGTCTCCGAATTTCTACAACCTATTGAAATCAGAGAATTTTTAGTGGCAGCCGGTTTCGGCCATCCAGATGGAATAATGGAATAATGGAATGTTGGGGATAAAAAGCCGAAAAGAATCATTTTTTAATTGTTTTTCTTCCTCTAAACCCATCATTCCAATATTCCAACATTCCATTATTCCAATTGGGGCGAAGCCCCTAAGTTCTTCCTCTGTTTAACTTCTATTTCATGAATATCCAGTAAAGGCTTTACAAAATCTTCCACGTCATAAACGTTGAGCATGCTTGACGCGTCACACAGCGCTTTTTCAGGCTCGGGGTGCGCTTCAATAAAGATGCCGTCCACGCCCGCGGCAACCCCTGCCCGCGAAAGGGTCGGCAGGAATTCCCTTAAGCCGCCCCTCGGATCCGCGCTTGGTATGCCGTATCTGCGCACGGAATGGGTAATGTCAAAGATCACCGGGAAACCGGTCTGGTTCAGGTGATAAAAACTTCTTGGATCAACAATAAGGTCGTTGTATCCGAAGGTGTAGCCCCTTTCAGTAAGGAGTATCCGGTCGTTCCCGAAATCGATGGCTTTCTGTGCCGGCTTCATCATATTGTCAGGCGCAAGGAACTGCCCGTGTTTTATATTGATCACCTTGCCTGTTTTCGCGGCAGCCTCGATCAGGGACGTCTGCATGCACAGGTAGGCAGGGATCTGGATAACATCCAGCACCTCCGCTGCCGCCGGGACCTGTTCCCGAAAGTGCACGTCGGATATAACGGGGAGATCAAACTCTTTTTTTATCCTGCCAAGCAGTTTCAACCCCTCCTCAAAACCAGGCCCTCTGTAATTCTGTGAGGTGCTCCTATTGTCTTTTTCAGCCGAAGACTTGTAAATAAGGGGGAGGTCCAGCCGTTCACAGGTCTCCTTTAAAACTTCCGCTGTCTTCATCATCAGGCTCTCTTCTTCAACAACACAGGGGCCTGCAATGAGGAAAAGCTTTTCACTGCCGCAACTGATATTTTTAACCTGTACGATCTTTTTGCGCTTCATCTACCTGTGATAATCTATAATAGTGGCTGAACAAAAAAACCCTCTTTTTGTCATTTCGACCGAAGGGAGAAATCTTTAAGCTTCTGTTTTGAAATAAGATTTCTCGTCGCTACGCTCCTCGAAATGACATTTTTGCATAGTTTTCGTTCAGGCACTAGCTATGCCTCCTTCGCAATCCACCGGAAGTAGATCAAGAGAAAGACGGACAGAACCGCAAATAGGACCATGGCTACCGCTGAACTCGCCCCGATGTTGAATTCACCAAATGCATAATCGTATACTTTAATAGTCAAGACCTTGGTTCCGGCCTGTCCCCTTGTCAGGAGGAAGATATCGTCGAACTTGTTGAAGGTCCAGATGAACCGGAAGAGGAAGAGTGTGGACAAAACCGTGGCGAGCTGCGGCAGGGTGATGTGGTAAAACCGCTGAAACGGACTCGCCCCGTCCACCGATGCCGCCTGGTAGAGATCATCCGGGATAGCCTGGAGCCGTGCGAGAATAAACAGGAAGGCAAAGGGAAAGTAACGCCACCCCTCGAAGAGAATCACCGAAGTGAGGGCCAGAGGCAGGCGGACCCTCACCCCCATGAGGTCCAGTTCCCACCAGCGCTGTGAGAGAAACGGAATCGGTTGGGCAAAGAGGCCCCTGTCCACGGCCAGCCAGTTGAGCACACCCAGTTGGGGGTCCAGGATAAAACTCCAGGTGAAGGCGACAGCCACAACAGGGGCGATATAGGGGGAGATGAAAAGCCCCCTCAGCAAGCCCCGGCCGGGGAATTCTCCATGGACCAGGAGGGCTGCAATCAATCCCAGGAGAATGGACAGAGTGCTTCCCGCAACAGTGTAGATCAGTGTCGTCAGAAGGGCCTGCACAAAATCCGGATCACTAAAGACCTTCTGGAAATTCTCAAGAGTCAGGTTGAACTTGAAAAGGGAAGCCCCTCGAAGATCCCCCAGGGAGACCGGTTTGAGACTCAGCCATACGTTCCAGATCACCGGAAAGATTACAAAGGCCAGGACGACTGTGAATGTGGGGACCAACATCCAGAAGGCAAGCCGGGATTCCTGGTCTAGGAAGGATTGACGATTGTTGATTGTTGATTGTTGATTGAACATTGTCGATTGATGATTGACCGGTGGCTACTGAGTGTTGACCGATGCCGGATGCCAGATACCGGATGCCGGTGTAAGATATCAGGCATCGGGCATCAGGCATCCTGTATGAGACTAATGACTAATGACCAATGACAATCTTCAATCTTCCAACGCCTTCACCCGCTCGTCCATCATCCGGGCGGCATCCTTTGCGCTAAGTTCATTATTGAGGAATCGTTTAAGGATCTCGGGAATAATCTTTGTTCCATAGATCTTGGAGACAAGGGCCCCTCTCCCCTCGGCAAATCCCCAGCGATCAAAACCCTCCACCCCGGCTACAATGGTTTTCACTACGTCCATCCCGTAAAACTCGGAGATCCTGGCCCTTGTTGTCACCCCGAACTCGAGATCCTTCCACCCTTCAATGAAGCAGTTCGGCGCGTCCCTGGTCCCCTTGCGCACGGGCAATTTACCCTCTGCCGCCATGCCTAACCACCTCAGGTACCCCTCGTTAAGCAGAAATTCGACCCATTGTTTGGCTGAGGCATTGTCTGCATCCCGGGTGATCCCCAGGTAGTTTATCTGGCCGTATTGAGCGGCCCCTTTGGGGCCCTGAATGATGGTCACGAAGCCGGTATTCCTCGCCAGGAATCCCGATTCCCCTCTGGCGATATCAGGGACCACGGGCTGATCCCGCCGAAGCCCCGAGAGCTCATCCAGGATAAAGGGCGACCAGATGATCATGGCCGCTCGTCCGGAGATATAGTCCATCCGGGTATGGAGCCAGTAGAGGTTCCCGGGTGGGCTGAAACGGGTAAGAGCTTTGTAAAACTTGAGGGTCTGGACCATCTCGGGGGTATCCAGGCCGACGTTTCCGGATTTGCCTGTCAGCCTGACGCCATTGGACAACGCAAAGTGCTCGAAAACCTGCTGGGTGTATGTCTCCCCCGGATCGGTGGCGGCCTCGAAGCCCCAGATCAAAGGCGGATTGTGCAGGGCCCTGGCCGCTTCAAGGATCTGGTCCCAGCGATTCGGCACGGGGAGCCCCTTTTTCTCGAAGAGGTCTTTGCGGTAAAGGAGAAGCTGGCCCCATCCGTCGATCGGCACAGCGGCGTAGCCGTCCGGGACCCGGGCAAGGCCCAGGGGCCCCGCGCCAAAGGTCTCTCTACCCAGGCGATTCACCACCTCCGTGGCGGACCGATCATCCAGAATCCCGGCCTCGGCCCATCCGATGGTGAAGTCGATGGGGTGGAAGAGCACATCGGGCAGCGACCTTGCTGCATAGGCGGCGGTGACCCTCTTTGTCAGGAGATTCTCCTGCACAGGGATCACGCGGACACCGATTCCGGTTTTGCGGGTGAACGCGCGGGCAATACCCTGCTGGATTTCGAGTCGATCCGCTTCTACTTCCGTGGTCCAGAAGGTGATCTCGTTTTGGGCACCGGCCACGGGAAGGCCTGTTGTGACAAGCCAGAGAATGGTTAAGAGGAGAAGTTTTCTCTCCAGTATCTGCCAGCTATACATAAAGCGGATACAGCTCCTACGGACTCAATCAGCTCAGGTAGAGATATTCTTTCGTTAAATCCACCCAGATGTGGTCCGGTATAGGTAGTGATATCTTGGACTCCTCTCTTGAAACCTTCTGTTTCGTTTTCAGAGCATCCCCTGTCTCCCAAGAACTTTCTGAACTCTTCATCTGACATTTCCTTTTGGTCTACAACCCTCAATACCTCCTCCATATGGCGATCTACACCCATCTCATCGATCATGCGGGAGGTAAGTTCATCGAAATCAAGAGGGACTTTCCCGTCAAATTCCGTTCCTGCAAAGCCATGGTAATAACTAAGGGAAAGCCCCTCGACCAGTTCCTCAAGGAATTGCTTGTCAAAAAGGTCTCGAGCATCCATTGGATTGCCTTGCCCGTCAAGTCCAATCCTCCCTCTGTCTTTGTTGCGAAAATAACTACCTGCGACCAACATCAGGCTGAATATCTGCGTACCAATATGGCGGTAAAGTGTTTGACTGAGGCCATTAAAGGCAATGAGGTGTTCAAAGTCCCTTATACCTGTGATACCAAAATTGGGATAGCAGCAGGAATCAAGCCACCTGTCGAGCCTTCCTCCTCGCGGCCATTCATATAAACCATGATCTGCTCTTCTGTGCCTTTGAACCCGGTTATGAAAAAGTGGAATCGGAGCAGAATGGACAATGCCTAAGAATGTCAGTTTTCCCAATAACCATGCATTTCTAAATATCACCTCCCTGAATCCTTCCATAGTCAGTCGTCTTTCCGTTCTATGCTCATTGGGATAGGCGAAATAATCCTTATGGGCAATGAAGCTAATGGCATAACCCTCTGGATGAAGATCTGTTCCCCTGGGCATCCTTACTGGTATATTCTCTAACCTGAATAGATATCTTCCCTGAATCTTTATGGCCACGGGAATATCAAATCTAACAGGAAATGAATAGCCTCCCGAATATAAATGTTCCATCCAGACCGCTTCACGATATATGTATTGAACGGAATGTTCTGTGCGGGCCAATTTAACGACTAACAAACTGTCTTCTTTATCAATGGGAACAACTAAACTCCTTCCGATCAGTGCAGGGGCATCACAGTGCGTGATGCCATTTTCTTCCAGTATCTCCTGCCACTTCACACGGGCTACATCCCCTGTTGTCTCTTCACTGACCTGAGGGCCGTGAATGGAAATGGGAAGAGAACCGAGGGCACTGGCAGTTGCTCTTTGCGGATCTCCAGCGGCCGCGCCAAGCAGATTCTTTAAGGTACAAATTGCCTCGTCAGCCATGGGTTCTGCAACGGTATGGACGATAATAGAAGTTAAGGCATCAGCAGCTTCCTTATACAGAAAGAAGGATTGCGTTTGACGAGAGAACCCTGAATTCCTAAGAACCCCCTCTAAGGCAAGGATTGTCTCTGACCTGATAATCTCGGGACGGATTCGGATAAGCTCTTGTAAATCACGAACAGCTA
>DAOURD010000167.1:0-4603 GCA_030625295.1 Desulfobacterales bacterium
TCTACCAGCAGGGCTGCATCAGCCCCCACACGGACTGCATGTTCGGTGCTTTCCATGGTTTCACGGGTATTATTGCTGCCCGTACCCGCAATGGACTGGCACCTCCCCTTGCACTTCTCTGCCACCACCCGGATTACTTCATTGTGTTCTTCCCAGTTCAATGTAGGACTCTCACCCGTGGTACCCACAGCCAAAATCCCACTCAAACCACCTGCGATCTGAAACTCGACCAGTTTTTCCAGGCCTTCATAGTCGACTTCATAGTCGTCTTTGAACGGCGTCATCAGTGCGGTGTAACACCCGTTAAACATGGTAACACCTCCTTGTTTTGCGTTGCCCCAAAAAAACAGCCGGAGACCACTCCGGCTGCAACCAACCAAGAGAGCGCTCCACGAAAAAAACCGTGACAGTCCTGCGGATCTTATCCACAGGCCCAGCCCACTTTCGTAACAGGCCAAAAGCAGGCTTCGGCGGTACACCCTTTCACCACAAGATATGGGGCCTGTTCCCCCTGTCCTGCGGCTACTTATGAGTACCGCGCCTCAACTCTGGTTTGAAGGCTACATAAAGGATGGTAGCTGAGTTGTCAAGAAAAAAAGCGATATGTTCAACACCTGAGTGTGGCTATGAGCTTCTCTGGGTCCAGCAGGATTTCAAAGGCATGCTTGATGTGGGTCACCATAATGTCGGCTTGCAGCATGGCCTTGGTCGTGGCACCTTCTGCCTGAATTGTGCATATGGAAAGCCCGGCGACCTTGAACATCTCCACATCAATATTGCCATTGCCTACACAGACCGTGCGCTCTGCTCCGATCGATTCAACAAAGGCCCGTTTCTCATGGGCCGTTCTGGTTACAACCGGATCAATTTCTGAAGAACCCGGCAGGGCACGTTTGAGGGTCCCCCGAGTGTCGCCAGAAAGGATGTAAATCTTGAACCCTCTGGCCTTCAGCTTTTCCAGATAATCAACAACCCCGGGAATGAAATCTCCCGATTCGGTCAGTGTGCCATTGAGATCCAGGACCAGGTTTTCCAACTCAACGGAACCCCAGCCGGGCACAGCAATCGTTTTCACTCTTGTCTTGAGCCCCCTCCCCTATCCACTCAACATAGGCAACTTAGCTCCGCAATTGGAATGGTGGAATAATAGGTTGTAGAAATTCCGAGATGTTACATCATGTCTTTATTACTCTGTTCCACGGCACGATCAATTTCAGCTTTGAGCTGAGGCGGCAGGCCAGGAATATCGACACTCAAAAACCCTCGCACAATGGTCGCAGTGGCTTCATCTTCACTCAAACCGCGAGACATAAGGTAAAGAATCTCCTCTTGCGCGATCTTGCCAATGGCAGCTTCGTGAGACATTTCCACGCCATCCACCTTGCCCTCCAGTTCAGGTATGGCGTGAATCGATCCCCCGTTGAGGATGAGACCATGGCACTCCAGATGGGCCTTCACCCGTGGCACCTCGCCCACTAGATCCCCTCGGGCAATAATCTTTCCACCGTTGGTGATGGCCCGGGAAACGATCTCGGCTCGGGTATCCGGCTCTTTCAAGAAAATGCGGCCCCCCACGTCCATTTCAGCGCCGGGGCTTCCCACAAGCAGACTATAAAAACGGGCCACCGCCCCCTTTCCAACCAGGTGGGTCGTGGGATACATCTGGACAGACTTCACCGGCTTCATAGAAATGTAATTGTTGAGGAAAAGGCCCCCTTCCTCAACCATTCCCACCGATCTGGCCCGCACCATCGTCCCTTCAGCCCAGTGGTGAATCATGGTGAAGCTGAGCTTTGCGCCCTTCTTGACGTAAAACTCAGAGATTCCTATGTGGAGCCCTCGCCGTAAATGGGCGGCCGCCGCACATCCTGTGATCACATGAAGCTCCGCCCCTTCTTCAGCGATCACAATGTTGTGCACATTCTGGCTTAGGCCTTCCTTTTCCAGATACAGGCACGCTTGAACAGGATAGACAACCTTGCTCCCCGGAAGTGCCCTGATGACATAGCCGTTATGCAGGTCAAGGTGAGCCCTGGCTGTGTACTTATCGGTGTCCACGGCCACCAATTTCCAGTAGTAATCCTCAACCCAGTTATATTGCTTCAGCGCTTCCCTGATCGGTATCACCTCCAGCCCTTCCTGCTTGGAATGGGCGTGGAGTACCGCCGTATCTTTTTGCACAAAGGTGCCCGACCTATCCGTTTCCTCGGCATCGATCCCCGCCAGCAGCATCTGCTTCTTATCAGCCTTAGATAAGTCACTCAGGTCCTCTACATAATCGTGGGAAACGGGTTCTGACTGGTATGCATCAAGATCAATGTCCGGGCCAAGCGCTGCCTTCTTATCCTGGGCCTGTCGAGCCTTTTCCTCTAAATAGCGCATCTTACACATTCCTCATATCCAACCTTGCTGATACACCTGAAAATTTCCCGGGGGTTGCTCGTGCAAGTCAACACACCGTCGTAAAGAACCTGTCCTTTGTCCGCTGTCACATAATCCAAGATGAACCCGGTGTGGGTAATGATCAGCCCCATCTTGGTCCGTTCTTCGCGCTTCTCTTTCTGCGTCTTTTTAGCGTTCACCCTGAAGTCCCGTTGTAGCAGGTTGCTGATCGCGTTTCCTATCAGGGAAATATTTTCTAAGTCAACACCCGACTCCGGCTCATCAAAGAGCAACAGGTCTGCATCCTGCGCCATTAGTTGCAACAGTTCCGAACGTTTGATCTCACCGCCGGAAAAACCCGCATTGATGTCACGCTCCATGAATTCAGAAAAGTTCACCTTTTCCGCCAGGGCCTCTGCATCCACCTCGCCTTTTGCGCAGATCTGAACCATTTGCCTGGTCTTCACGCCATGAATGGTGGGAGGCCGCTGGTAAGACACGCCGATGCCGAGCTGCGCTCGCTCGTCAACAGGCATATCGGTGATGTCTTCTCCTTTGAAGAAAATCTTGCCGCCGGTGACCCTGTACTGCGGGTAACCCATAATGGTCATCAATAAAGACGTCTTGCCAGACCCATTTGGGCCAAACAAAATATGGGTCTCACCCGGATGAATTTCAAGATCAATGTGCTTCAGGATTTCCTTGTCGCCAAGCTTAACCTGTAAATCCTTGACTTGTAGCATTCTTTCTCTCCTTCCCTCAGCCCGGACAAGCCGGAAAATACGAAACAAATCACTCTGGGGCATAGGCCTCTCAGAGCCGGAGGCCGCAATCCGCAATCCAAAATCCGCAATCCAAAATCGTATGATACATATGCGGATGCCGTGTTTCAAGTCATTAAAGCGTACTGCTCCTTTGCCTGAGCATTGAGTTCATGACTGTATCATGAAGCAGTGGTCGGAAGGCCTTGATTCGTTCATTTTCCCGGTTGGGATGGATTCGGTTGGTCAGGAGGATCACGATCACACCTTTTAAGAGGTCCACCCAGAAGGAGGTTCCCGTAAAACCAAGATGGCCGACACTCTGATCAGAAAAATACTGCCCGCTGCTCGAATCAGGCCGGGTAGGGGTATCAAACCCCAGAGCCCAACTCCCGACATCAGACTGGCGCTGAAAAAAGGTTTGCACTACATCCCGGCGAAACAGGCCGATATTCCACTTTCCGGCATAAGCACTTAAGAGCTCTTTGAGGAGGCCATATACATCCCGGGCTGTCCCAAATAGTCCGGCATGTCCTGCCACCCCTCCCA
Source organism: Desulfobacterales bacterium (assembly GCA_030625295.1). GTDB lineage: Bacteria > Desulfobacterota > Desulfobacteria > Desulfobacterales. The sequence continues at coordinate 3,693 of DAOURD010000167.1, forward strand.
GGGTAAAAGCATTTTCATCATGCACCTCGCCATCCAAGATTTTCCCGCGCCAGGGGCAGTCTTCAGTTGCAGCATACGCGTGATCGTCTCTGCGTTTACCCCCACACCGCCCTCCGCCCCTGGCCCAGACCCTGGCCCAGACCGGGATTATGAGCTTAGTAGATTAATTTAAGCACGTCGCGCCAGGGCGGGCCTGAACCTGGAACCGATCACTTTATGTTCTAAATGGTCGGTTTGATCAGTTATACCAGGAGAGCGAGGCTGACATCCCAATGAATGAACTTTCCATTGCCTATGGCCTGCTCAAAGACCTGCAACACGAAAGCGAAAAGCATGGGGTTTCCCGCGTCAGCCGTGTGCACGTTAGAATAGGAAGGCTTTGCACCATTGTCCCTGAAGTGCTAACCTTTGCCTTTGAAACAGCCTCAGAGGGCACGGTAGCCGAGGGAGCCGAACTGAGCATAGCAGTTGTGCCTGCCAGGGGGCGATGTGACAAGTGTAACATAGACTTTGATGTGGAGACGGACACCTCCGTGTTTCTCTGTCCCCAATGTGGCGGGGTCGCGGCTGAACTCATCTCTGGAAGAGAGCTTGAAATTGCCTTATTTAGAGGCACATCTGAGACCACCTCTTGACAAACTTCGCCTGCCAGAGCCCATGGGCTCTGTAAATGGTACGTGAAACCCCGCTGTGACTGCTTTTTTGGCCTCTGTCTTGTAAAATCCCCCCATCCCACCTTTGACGTAACCTTGCTCAGGAAGTATTTTGGGCGTAGATACTCTCATCTACAGAAACGTAGCATCATTTTGCCGATTTCTTCCCCCTCACCCTGACCATCCCCCTCCAGGGGGGAGGGAAAACTACCGTAAATCCACCATATTATCCCCCCTCCCCTGGAGGGAGGGGGTTAG
>DAOURD010000344.1:0-2929 GCA_030625295.1 Desulfobacterales bacterium
CCGTATTAAGGCACAAAGGGCAACCTTTGCCACGGTATATCTTTCTACCGGCAAACATCTCAGGGGTTATGCCGATCTTTTCCAGGGATTCTTCGTCGGGGGTGTACGGCTCTTTGCAACTATTGCAGATGACACGCACCAGCCGCTGGGCCAATATGGCAACCACCGAAGAGCTGACCAGAAAGGGTTCTATCCCCATATCAATAAGCCGCGTCACCGCGCTCGCCGAATCGTTTGTATGAAGTGTGGAAAAGACCAGGTGACCAGTGAGAGCAGACTGTATGGCAATTTCTGCGGTTTCCAGATCTCTGATCTCACCCACCAGGATAACGTCCGGGTCCTGGCGCACGATCGAGCGCAGCCCGTTGGCAAAGGTGAGTCCGATTTTCGGGCTGACCTGGATCTGGCCAATTCCCTCAATCTGGTATTCAATAGGATCTTCTATGGTGATGATATTAATGTCAGGCTTATTGATCATGGTGAGGGCTGCATAAAGGGTGGTGGTCTTGCCGCTCCCTGTGGGACCTGTAACCAGGATAATGCCGTGGGGGATTCGGATGAGATCTTTAACAAGCTTGAACCTGTCTTCAGGCAGGCCAAGGTCAGAGAGCTTGAGCAGCACGCTCGATTTGTCAAGCAATCTCAGGACCACACGCTCGCCAAAGGCAGTAGGGAGGGTAGAAACGCGAATGTCCACATTCTTGTCAGCGATCCTGATCTCGATCCGGCCATCCTGGGGAAGCCTCTTTTCGGCGATGTTCAGTTTGGCCATAATCTTGATTCGGGAAACGAGCGTTGACTGAATGTGCTTGGGCGGCGTGAGCATATCGTATAAGATGCCATCCACACGGTAGCGAACCTTGAGCTTGTTTTGATAGGGCTCTATATGAATGTCGCTGGCGCGGGACTTTACTGCCTGTGAGAGCACCAGGTTGACCAGTTTGATAATGGGAGCGTCACTTGTGTCATCCAGAAGATCACCGATCTCTTCTATTTCAGAAAGGATCAGATCGCTGTCTTCCTCATGCATGTCCTGGATGACCTGCTCAGCAGAATCCTGGCGCATATCATAGGCAAAATTAATGGCCGAAAGGATAGCCGGATAGGGGGCAAGCACAATTTTTACCCCATCCCATCCCAGAATCAACCTGAGGTCGTCCAAAGGTTGAAACGCAAGGGGATCATTGACAGCAATGGAGACCTCGTTCGACGTGACCACCGGGACCATCTTGTATTTTTTAAGAAATTGTATCGGCACCTTTTCAGTAAAATCGGTATTCAGATCTTCGGTCGGAAGATCGGACAAAAAGGGCAGATCAAACTGGATGCTGAGGGCCTTCAACAGATCCGGTTCCGAGATAACCTTCTGCTGGATCAACATCTCCCCGATCCGACCCCCTTTTTGTTCTTGCCCCCTGGGCGCATCAGCAAGGGCTTTTTCTGAAAGCCCGCAGACCTCTTTTAATATTTTTCCGATTGGTTTCATGAAGACTAAGCTGCTATGCCTGTTTCTGTTGTTTTTTCTTATGGTCGTAAATAAGAACGGCAATGATGCCTGCTAATGCGATGACACCAAGGACTATATATACTTTTAACATTTTAGCCTCCCTTCTTAAGGATCATACCCAAGACTAAAAGTAGTATGGACAAAATCAGGCCCGCAACAAAGGACGACAGATTGTATATTTCCCTGAACAAAGGGAATAATGATCATTGAAACAATTGTTGCCTTGCTGAGGTCATACGAATACTTTGAAAGCTCGTTTCGGTTTCGGTCAAATAGGTTCATTTGAGTTTTCACATCAGTTTTTGGTAGGCACTGCCCACCCTACAATGGCTCACTTCTGACTCCTGACTTCTGACCTCTGACTCCTGATTTCTGACTCCTCCCTCCCGGCCTTTCATACATCTTGATAACGCCTTCCTTGATCCTGTCCATTTGCTCCTTCTTTTCTTCATATATTTCCTTAGCCTCTGCCGGATTTTCGATGATGTGGGGTGTCAGAAATACGAAAAGGTTGGTTTTGTCCTTCTTCTTACTGATGGATTTAAAAAGCCAGCCAAACACAGGGATATTTCCAAGGCACGGCACCTTGTAACTCGCTGTGTCAAGACTTTCGCCAATGATCCCACCAATAACGAGGCTATGGTTATCCTTCACAATTACCGTAGTGTCTGCTGTGCGCTTGAGGGTAGTTGGTCTAAATGGGTCAGCCCCCTTTTTCATTTTTATAACTTCCTGAGAAATCTTAAGCCGGACAAACCGCTCTTGGTTAATCTGCGGGGTAATCTTGAGCCTGACTCCCACATCCTTATATTCATAAGTGGCGTATTCACGTTCGGTCGTGAGCTCTACCTCGGCCCTAGTAATATACGGGACATTCTCTCCAACATAGATCTCGGCCTCCTCATTGTCAGTTGTCAAAAGCTGGGGAGTGGAAAGTATATGCACATCGGAGTCCTTCTGGTAGGCCCGCACTACAGCCCCTAAGCTAAAAAACTCAACCTCGCCAATTGAAATCTTGTCGCCAAGGACTCCCAGGGAAAATCCGCTGCCCAGTTTCGACAAGACATCTCCCGGGGCAGAGACTCCAAAAGCTCCAATCTCCCTACCGTCATGACTCCCAATATGTTCCATGGCCTGCCACTCGACACCAAGGTCAAAGTCTTTGCTCACACTGACTTCCATGATCAAGGCTTCAATATAAACCATCCTTCTCGGAATATCGAGTTTTTTGATCACATCTTCGAGGACAAGGTAGTCGTCCTTATTGGCCGTAATGACCAGGGAATTGGTCGCCTTGTCGGCCACGATCTGGACTTCCTTGGAAATGATGGGGGCCTTACCCTTTATGGGCGCTTTTGCCTGCTTGGCTGGAAGGGCTGTCAGGACCTTGGCCAGGTCTTCGGCATTGGCATTTTGAAGATA
>DAOURD010000207.1:0-4199 GCA_030625295.1 Desulfobacterales bacterium
GCTAAACTTTCCAACCATGGTCTCCACATTTTTTGCTACTGTGTAGGTATCATCTCTGGCTACCAGAATAGGCACACCCTTTGCCTCAGCCCTTGCCATGATGATTTCATTGGGGTAGAGGTTTCCGGATAGGATAAGGCATCTCACTTCATTTTCTATGGCAACAAGCTGGATCTCTGTGCGATCACCACCCACAATAACCGCCGAGGAAGGGCTTTTCAGCAAGTACGTTATGAACTTGTCTACCTGCATGGCACCCACCAGGAAGTTTTCCACCAAGAGATCGAGCCTATCCTTGCCACACACCACATCAGCACCCAGATGGTCCACAAGTTCCCTTACCTCAATAGACCCTACCAACGTATCCCTGGGCAAGCAGCCGAATACCTCCACATCCCTCCGATGCAGGAAAGGTGTAACAAATTCCTTGAGCTCCTCCAGATCCACGGCTTCAATCTTATTGAATACGACGCCTATCATAGGCTCGCCCAGGACCTTCTTGATTTCCAAGACAAAGTCGATAGAAGAATGAGTTTCATACCGCTCCACGAACAGGGTATAGGCGTTCAATAGTTTGATGAGTTGTGAGCCTGACAGCCCCAGGCAGCTCCCATCGCTGAGATTGGTGTCACAGCTTACTACCACAATATCCTTTTGCTTGGATATTTTCTTAAAGGCCCCTTCTATTTTTTCCCCTAACCCTGTGATATCTTTCTCATAGTTTTGCATGATCAGGTCCTGGGTGATGATGACAGGGCATATGAGTTCAATGGCATCCTTTATCTCAAAGAGCCTGTGAATGAGCCAAGCGTCTTTATCGGTGACAATGTTTTCCACCTTTACGGGAAAATGCCCCATAGGCTTGAAATAGCCGACTTCAAAGCCATCTCGTCTCAGCCGGTCCATTAACCCAATGGTAATTAAATCCTTGCCGGTGTACCTCTCAATGGAGGTAATGTATAAAGTAACCATCATGCCATCCTCTCTCAGCGCCCAAGAACGCCAAAGTCCATGCTAATACAGCCTCTCTACAGTATTTCGGAACAAAAAGAAATACTATCCTGCCTGTGTGACCGCCTCGAAGCCAGCCACCAGGTCAAAGAGTTCTTCGTCAATGGAGCTCTGCCGCTGTTGGTGGAATTGAGTTTTGAGTTCTTCCAAACGATCTTCGATATTTCTCTCAGCGGCCTGCATCGATGCGAGCCGGCTGGCATTTTCGCTGGCCAGTGACTCGGCAAAGGCGCGGTAGAGGGATACAAAGAGATATTCTCGAATCAATGAGGAAAAAAGCTTGTTCCAATCCATGGTAAAGAAAGGGAGGCAGCGGCAGGGCCATGGTTTGTGTTCCAGGTCTTGAAACCACCCCAGGTCCACCGGCAGAAGATAGAGGGTGTTGGGGCGATAGGAGGCACCAGAGATCGGTTTGTTATGAAAGAGGACAAACTGATTGATTTCACGCTCGGAGCGCCACGCCTCTATTTTCAGCACCATGTCCTGCACGATGGGCGTAATGGCAGCCAGAGAGTCCGGCAGAGAAACGTGGTCTTCAACCGGGTGTCCGGCCTCTTCAAGGCGTGCAAAAACTCGCAGACCCACGGCCAGCACCGCACGGTTTTCTTCCCTGATCCGGAGTTTATCCATTTTATTGGCCGCATAGCGGCCTATCACTTCATTAAACTGTCCCACCATGCCCTGGTCCGAACCAAAGACCACGGCACCAAGGCGTCCGTTCAGCACGGGTTGGGCCATTGAGACCTCCCGGGGTTTCTGTTTAAGAATGATCTGAAAACCCATCTCAACCGTTCGGTTGTATTCGGCAAGGGATTCTACGGCCTTCTCGTACTGCCGGATACTCACAGCAGCAAGGGCCTTCATTGTCTTCACCACAGAGTGCAAGTCTTCCGCACTCTTAATCTTGCGTTTCAGTGACTCAATCGTTTGCATGGTTGGTGATGGCTTTCCCAGCGGTGCCTACAATGGCATCCCGATCCATCTCGTTGAGTTTCTCCCCGGATTGGATTCGTGTGCAAAGATCGGGCAGCTCTTTGGTAACAGCCTTGCGTACCACCTGCTCGGCCCCCGCAATCTGATCCGGTGGAAGCTGATCAAAGACGCCCTCCGTCACAGTTAGAAGAACAGCAATCTGCTCGGGAACCGACATGGGTTGATATTGTGGCTGTTTAAGAATCTCTCGGACGCGGCGGCCATGGTCCAGCGTTTTGCGCGTTTCCTCATCGAGACGCGTCCCAAAACGGGAGAATGTCTCCAGTTCCTCAAACTGCGAGTAGGAAAGGCGCAAATCGCCGGCAACGGTGCGATATGCGGCAAGCTGTGTTTTTCCACCCACCCTGGACACGGATTTGCCAACGTCCACGGCCGGGAGCACCCCTTTTTGAAACAGATCCGGGGCAAGATAGATCTGACCATCAGTGATGGAGATGATATTTGTTGGAATATATGCCGATATGTTTTGAGCCTCTGTCTCCACGATCGGCATGGCGCTCAAAGAGCCACCCCCCAGTTCTTTTCGGAGATGGGTGGCCCGCTCAAGGAGTCGGGAATGGATATAGAATATGTCGCCCGGAAAAGCTTCCCTGCCGGGAGGGCGACGCAGCAGGAGTGAAAGCTCCCGATATGCCTGGGCATGGCGCGTCAGATCGTCATACACGATCAATACGTCCCGTCCCTGTTCCATAAAATACTCTGCCATGGTGGTCGCTGCGTATGGTGCGATGAACTGCAAGCCAGGGGGATCTTTCCCTTCAGCTACCATGACGATACAGTAGCCCATGGCACCGTACCTCCGGAGGTCCTCGATGAGCTTTGCCACAGACGAGCTTCGCTGCCCGATAGCACAATAGACACAAAGTACATCTTTATCTCGCTGGTTGATCATTGTATCCAGCGCGATAGCGGTCTTGCCGGTTTGTCGGTCGCCAAGGATGAGCTCTCGCTGGCCCCTGCCAATGGGAATCAAGGCGTCCACCACCTTGAGCCCTGTCTGAAGGGGGACGGTGACAGGATCGCGATCCATGATTTCAGGCGCTTCCCGTTCGACAGGACGTCGCTCTGAAGTGCGCACCGGGCCAAGGTCGTCCAGGGGACGCCCCATGGGGTCCAAAACCCGGCCAATCAGCGCGTCACCCACCGGCACGTCCAGGACCCGTCCCGTTCGTCGTGCCTCGGTGCCAGCCTTCAGCATTTGGCTGTCGCCCAGCAGAATGACTCCTACCTCCGAAGGATCCACATTGAAAACCATTCCCAAAACGTCTCCGGGAAAGCGGACAAGCTCCTCCGATTTAACGCCAGGCAATCCTTCTAACCGTGCGATCCCTTGGCCAATATAGTTTATCGTGCCGACCTCCCGGCCCTTCAGCTCAGCCCTGTAGCCCTCCAACACGCCATCAAAAGCCGTGAACGTATCATCCAGAAAGGTTTTCAGTACTGCATTTTCTTCCATTCCATAATTCCCCAATCCGTCAATCCGTGGATTCAATTCTCTTTCCCTCAAGCGCTTCGGCCAACGCTTCTTCCAGGGTCTCCAGATAGTCCTCCAGGCTCCACGCAATCTTGCGCCCATGGACGTTCAATTCAATGCCACATATAACGTCCGATGAAATCTCAAGCTGCAAATCAACAGGATCGGCCCCGTGGTTCTGCAAGACTTCCGCAATTTGCCGGGCCATTTCCTGCGGGATTTCAAAAGCGCTCCGCAGGTTGATTCTTCGTCCTGATTTCAGAATGGATTCGTTGAGAGCGCCCAGTTCCTCCTTGCCCAGATTCCGGAGACGTTCGATGAACACACGGATGATGTGATGCTCCAGATCCACATTTGCCAGGTCCATGAGGATCCGGCGGGCAATGGCGCAAGTCTGCTTGCCAGCACGCTGGCGAAGGTCCTGAAGGAAGGCATCTTTCTCCCGCTGGATCGCCTCATACCAGTTAGTCCTGATCGCCTCAACCTCGTTGCGTGCCTCGCTCACAAGTTCTTTTCGGCGAGCGTCCGCTTCTCCCTTGATCTCGGATAGCAAGGCTTCACGCCGGTTATCAAGGTCCCTGTTTTTTTTCAGATAGCGTTCCACCTCCCGCTCAGCTTCCTCCTTCTTCTTCTGGCCCTCTTCCAGGCGGAAAGCGATCCTTTTCTCTCGCTTGTCCATGGCCTTGATAATTGGACCATAAAGAAAACGCTTGAGCAAGTA
>DAOURD010000021.1:0-8736 GCA_030625295.1 Desulfobacterales bacterium
AGGGGCGCGGCCACATAGAAAGGAACCTTATGGGTTTTGGCAAGGACGGCTACCATGTAAGTGCCGATCTTGTTCGCTACATCGCCATTGGCTGCGATGCGGTCGGCCCCCACAATGACCGCGTCGACTTTCCCGTGCTGCATAAAGTATCCGGCTGAATTGTCGGTGATCACGGTTACTGGGATACCGGACTTCTTCAGTTCCCAGGCCGTGAGCCGGGCACCTTGCAGGAACGGTCGGGTCTCATCGGCAAAGACTTCAATCCGCTTTCCTGCTTCCACGGCCGCACGGACAACACCCAGTGCCGTGCCGTAACCGCCTGTAGCCAAAGCGCCCGCATTACAGTGGGTCAAGACACGGCTTCCGTCCTTGAGCAACCGCTGGCCGTGGCGTCCCATAGTCCGGTTGATGGCTATATCTTCTTCCAGGATTTTCCGGGCTTCTTCGACAAGGCGAGATTTTACCTCTTTCACGCCCCTATGGCTGGTCTGATCTGCCACCTGTTTCATCCGTTCAACGGCCCACGCAAGGTTTACAGCCGTTGGGCGTGCTGTAACCATGTCACGGCATATGGCATCCAGCTTTGCTCTAAACTGGTCTAAGTTGCTGGTACGGATTTTCAGGGCCCCCACGGCCACGCCCATGGCCGCTGCCACGCCGATGGCCGGGGCACCACGAATGATAAGCCCTTTGATGGCACGGATGACCGAGCGATAGTCCTTGCAGACGACGTACCTTTCCCGCATAGGCAGTTTTCGCTGATCAATCATGACCACCTGGTTGTCTTTCCAAGCGATGGTTTTTACCATGTCTCTCGCCCGCTCCCTCCGGTCGCTTGAGCACACAGAGATCGCAGAGATGATTTTTGAGTTTGGCCTGATTTTTTGAGAGGGAAAAATCAGCCCAAACTATCAGCCCCTGCCGGGGCATGCAACATGATGCCGATATGCGAGGTGCAAAAGACAATCGCAGGACCTACGCGTAGCGTTGCAGCTTGAGCTGAATCGCCCTCTCAGCAATTCAGCTCAAAAACTCTGTGTCTCTGCGGGCTCTGTGAGAGATAAAAAGTGGTCGTTGACTATCCTTGTAACATTCCTTTCAGAATCTCATTCACCGTCTTGGGATTCGCATTGCCGCCGGTCGCCTTCATCACCTGGCCCACAAAGAATCCAAACACCTTGGTCTTGCCCCCCTTGTAAGCTGAAACCTCCTTCGGATGCTCAGTTAGCACCCGTTTGACTACTTCGGTAATAGCCTTGGCATCAGTAATCTGCACCAGGCCTTTTTCTCGGATGATCGTTTCCGGCGCCTTGCCGCTGGATGCCACTTCATCAAACACGGTCTTGGCGATCTTGCCACTGATGACCCCGGAATCGATTAACCGCAGCAGTTCGGCGAGGCGTTCAGGAGAGACAGGAGACTCCTCAATGGTTCTGTTTTCTGCCTTCAATATGGCCAAAAGGCTTCCCATGATCCAGTTGCTTACGGTCTTTGGTTCTGGAAAAAGCTTTACGCAGGCTTCGAAGTAATCTGCCAGGGCGCGAGAACTTGTCAGGACCCCAGCATCATAGGATGGCAGACCATAGTCTTGAATAAAGCGGGCCTTCTTGGCATCTGGGAGTTCAGGAAGGGTGCTGCGGATTTCCTCAACCCAGCCTTCGTCAATCACAAGGGGAAGCAGGTCCGGGTCCGGGAAATAACGGTAGTCGTGGGCCTCCTCCTTGCCACGCATAGAAACACTGACTCCCTTGGCCGGGTCCCAGAGCCGGGTCTCCTGCACCACCTTACCTCCGTCCTCAATTACTGCTTCTTGCCTGCGGATCTCGTAAGCTAATGCATTTTCTACATGTTTAAAGGAGTTTATATTCTTGAGTTCGGTGCGGGTTCCGAAGGTATTCGTACCCGCGGGGCGCACAGAGACATTCGCGTCACATCTAAAACTTCCCTCTTCCATATTTCCATCACATATTTCCAAATACCGTAGAATGGCCCGGAGCTGTCGGAGATAGGCCCCGGCCTCTTCCGGGGTCCGCATGTCTGGTTCGCTAACAATCTCGATCAGAGGAACCCCTGTGCGGTTAAAATCGACCACACTTACCGGTCGATACGGATAATGAATGAGCTTTCCGGCATCCTCTTCCATATGGATCCGGGTGATGCCGATGCGGCTTCTCTTTCCGTTGACCTCGATGAAAACGTGTCCGTGTTCTGCAATGGGGAGTTCATACTGGGATATCTGGTACCCCTTGGGAAGATCAGGGTAAAAATAATTCTTCCGGGCAAACCGGCTTTCGCGGGCAATGGTGCAATTTGTAGCCAGGGCCATTCGAATGGTATAGTCCACCACCTTGCGGTTCAGGACCGGAAGCACCCCGGGCATCCCAAGGCAGACCGGGCAGGTGTGGGTGTTGGGCGGTGCGCCAAACTCGGTGGAGCAACCGCAAAAGATCTTGGTCTTGGTTAATAGCTGGGCATGGACCTCAAGGCCGATAATGGCTTCGTAAGTCATGTTGCAAACTCCTCCTAATTCAACAGCATTGAGGGTATGGGCGGGGTGATGTTGGACAATCCTTTACCAGAGATCACCTTGAAAGGCAAACCACGCCGGCCTGATTTTCTTTTGACAAAGGAGATTCGGAGATACTATAACCTTCCAAAAATTCAGGTGAGGAGAATCGTGGATTACTTTTTGTGTGTACTCGGAATGGTGATGATCGTGGAGGGCCTTCCTTATTTTGCCGCACCTTCCAAGATAAAGGCTTGGGTCCAAAAGCTTGTTGAACTCCCTGATTCAAGCCTCAGGCTCATAGGATTCCTGCTGATGATAGCAGGGCTTGGTCTGGTCTATTTGGGAAGACAGTAGTCTGAAGTGAGCTAAAGTGCCTAAAGTGAGCTAAAGTGAGCTAAAGTTGAGGACTTGAAGAAACTTTTCGTCCGGTGAAAGACGGTGTACCGGCGCTGGCAGTCAGTACTCGTTGCATAAACGTCATTGTTCCTTTAACTTTAGGCACTTTAGTTCACTTTAGTTCACTTTAGGCACTCGATCTGTCAAGGAATCCCTATGTATCTCCTGAGTGACTACAACTACACCCTCCCTGAGGAACTGATCGCACAGGTGCCCGCATCTCCCCGGGATGAATCCCGGCTGATGGTCCTGGAAAAGAAATGGCAAAGGGTATCTCACTACCACTTTGCGGACATTGCCCGGCTGCTTTTCCCCGGAGACCTTTTGGTTGTAAACAACACAGGCGTGGTTCCGGCTCGCCTGATAGGCTCGAAAGAGACCGGAGGAAGGGTAGAGGTTCTGCTTCAAGCCCGCCCTGGCGCGACAGAAGCCGGAGAATGCCCCACAGAGAAAAACCCGGTCTGGGCCAGGGGGGGTGAGGGTTTGGGTGGGGGCGAGGGTACGGGGAGCTTTACCTGTGAGTGTTTGGTCAAGACATCCAAGCGCCCACGTATAGGATCGAAGTTCCACTTTAATGGAGGCCTCCAGGCAATTCTGCTGGGCGGGACTGACGGACTCTGCGAGCTGGAATTCCGGTTCAAGGGAAACTTTGACAGACTGCTGAACAGGATCGGCCAGATTCCGCTTCCCCCTTATATTAAGAGGGATGAGTCAAAGCCCCCACCCTGTGACGATCGAGTCTGTTACCAGACCGTATATGCCGAAAAAAAGGGGGCTGTGGCAGCCCCTACCGCGGGGCTGCATTTTTCAGATGAACTTCTCGACAAACTCGCAGAAAAGGGAGTGGAGATCGTTCCGATAACACTTCACGTAGGGTACGGGACTTTTCTGCCGGTGCGGGTCCTGGATGTCAGGAAACATCGAATGTATCCTGAGGTCTATGAGCTTACACAAGAGGCTGCAAGGGCAATTAACAAAGCCAAGAACGAGGGCAGGCGGATCGTTGCCGTGGGCACGACCACGGTGCGCGTCCTGGAGTTTGCTTCAGGCCCGGACGGCCGTGTGAGAGCCGGGTCTGGCGAGTGTGATCTTTTTATTTATTCAGGTTTTGAGTTTAGAGTCATTGATGCCTTGATTACCAATTTTCACCTTCCCGAGACCACCCTTTTGATGCTCGTTGCCGCATTTGCAGGACGCGACTTTATTCTAAATGCCTACCAGGAGGCAATCCGCCGGAGGTACCGTTTCTACAGCTATGGAGATGCGATGTTGATGTGGTAGCCAGTTGGGCTACGCAAAGGGCATGGTGCATAGCGCATAGCGTTTTACCCTTTGCTCTATGCGCTATGCTCTATGCGGTCGACGGCAACATACAGAGAACCAAAAAGCATGGCTTTCAAATTTGAGGTCATCCACGAATCAAAAGAAACCAGTGCTCGACTTGGAAAGATACACACGCCCCATGGTTGTATCGAGACACCGGCCTTTATCCCAGTGGGGACGCAGGCCACTGTCAAATCCTTGACGCCTGAAGAGCTTTGCGGACTCGGGGTGCAAATCGTACTCGCAAACACTTATCACCTCTACCTGCGCCCCGGACATGGTGTGATAGGCAAGCTTGGCGGGCTTCATCAGTTTATGCATTGGGATAGACCTATTTTGACAGACAGTGGCGGTTATCAGGTATTCAGCCTGTCAAAACTGAGGGAGATTTCCGACCGGGGGGTAACCTTCCAGTCCCATATTGATGGTTCAAGACACCTTTTGACACCGGAGAAGGTCATCGAAATCCAGGAGACCCTGGGCTCTGACATCATGATGTGCCTGGATGAGTGCACCCCCTATCCGGCCACCCGGACTGAGACCAGAAGATCTCTGGAGCTGAGCATTGACTGGGCAAGACGCTGCAAGGAGAGCCGCAGCACAGAAGGTTCCGCACTCTTTGGTATTGTTCAAGGGGGTATGTTTAAGGGCCTTCGTGCTTACGGTATTGAAGCCCTGACAGATATCGGTTTCGATGGATATGCACTGGGTGGCTTGAGTGTAGGGGAGCCAAAGGAGGCGATGCTGGATGTTGCAGCCTTCACCCTTCCCCTGCTTCCGGGCCCGCTCCCCCGGTATGCCATGGGCGTGGGGGCGCCGGAAGACCTGGTGGAGTTGGTCTCTCTTGGCACAGATATGTTCGACTGTGTGATGCCCACACGCAACGCCAGAAACGGCCAGCTTTTTGTCAACAGCGGCACTCTCAATATTTGCAACGCCCGGTACCGAGAGGACGAACTACCTGTTGAAGTCGGATGCGCTTGTTATACGTGCAGACATTATTCAAGGGCTTACTTGCGTCATCTTTTCATGGCAAAAGAGTTGCTTGCTTATCGCTTGAATACCATCCATAACATTTATTTTTTTGTGACGCTTATGAGAGAGATGCGAGAGGCGATCCGCCAGGGACGATTCGGCCTGTTCAAACGGGATTTCTATTCACAAAGGACCTGTTGAAACGATTGAACCAGATGCCAGATGCCCGATGCCCGATGTAGACAATCCGGCCATGGTGAACTCAAATCTGGCATCCGGTATCAGGCATCAGGTCTAACAATAGCCGTTGCAAAAACCGATGATTCCGTTTATGGTGCCCGCGAATCTGAATATCCAAAGGAGGAACAATGAAAGAATCGGTTCAAGCGGTCATTGACAAGATACGGCCCATGCTTCAAGCAGACGGCGGCGATGTTGAACTTGTTGGCATTGAAGGGGGTGTGGTCAAGGTGCGTCTTCAGGGGGCGTGCAAGGGTTGTCCCATGTCTCAAATAACCTTAAAAAACGGTATTGAGAAGTTCATGAAGAAGGAAGTGCCTGAGGTGGATAGGGTAGAGTCGGTTGACTGAGTAAGGAATCCTGGATGATCCTATGACAATTGCTGAAAAGGTTCAAATGTTCCTTGAGCGTTCCTCGTGGATCCGGAAGATGTTTGAGCAAGGGGCTGAGCTCAAAGCAAGACATGGGGCTGAGAACGTCTTTGACTTCAGCCTTGGAAATCCAAACTTAGAGCCTCCTGCCCGCTTCAAGGAGGTTCTGGTCGATGTGGCAAAGGCCTCAGGCAGCGGACACCACAGCTACATGCCCAATACAGGATATGCCTCTGTGCGCCAGGCGGTAGCCGGGTTTCTATCAAAGGAGCAAGGTGTGACCGTCACGGCAGATGAGGTGATCATGACCTGTGGGGCTGCTGGTGCCTTGAACGTGATCTTGAGGGCTATCCTGGACCCTGGTGATGAGGTAATAACACCGGCCCCTTATTTTGTGGAATACGGGTTTTATGCGGACAATCACGGCGGGGTCCTTAAGACCGTGCCCACCAGGTCGGATTTTACCCTCGACCTTCAGTCCATCCAAGCCGCTATCACACCAAAAACCAAGGTTGTGCTGATCAATTCTCCTAACAATCCTTCCGGTCAGATTTACTCCGGGGAAAGCCTCTTGCAATTGGGGTCTCTTTTGAGGGAGGAAGGCCGCAAACTAAGCCGGACCCTTTATCTTGTCTCCGATGAACCTTATCGAAAGATCACGTTTGACGGGGCTGAGGTGCCGAGTATATTCTCCTGCTATGCTGAGAGCATGATTGTTACATCCTATTCAAAAGACCTCTCCATTCCAGGTGAGCGGATCGGCTTTTTGGCCGTAAATCCTCAAACGAGTCATAAAGAGGATCTTTTGGCTGGCATGGCCCTTGCCAATCGCATCCTGGGATATGTGAATGCCCCTGCTTTGATGCAGCGAACCATTCAGTCTCTTCAGGGGATTTGTGTTGACCCGGCTATATACGAACAAAAGAGGAATCTCCTGTGCGATGGTCTCTCTGAGTGCGGATACGAATTTGTCAAACCAAGGGGGGCGTTTTACCTTTTTCCCAAGAGCCCTGTTCCAGATGATGTTGCCTTTGTGAAGGCGCTCCAGGAAGAACTGATCCTTACCGTACCGGGAAGCGGCTTCGGAGCCCCCGGTTATTTTCGCATTGCGTTTTGTGTAGATGACGACACCATAAGGCGGGCTCTTCCAGGTTTTGAACGGGTTCTGAAACGGTTTTGATCATGTAGACCAGATGACCTTTAGCTAAAGTGATCGGTTCAAGGTTCAGGGTTCAAGGTTCAAAGGTTATAATCACTTGACATCCCTCAGTTTATTACACAATTTGCGGATTAGCCTCTTTCACCTATTGGGTGAAACATACGTGTCGCCCCTATTGAGGCATTATCCTTTTGATATGAGCCAGTTAGGGCTCTTCAACCTGGAACTGTGAACGTTGAACCGTTCAACCTAGGGTTTACTGTGAAGACTATGACGGCACATATTTTGCATTCCATTTGTCCAAATCGTCAGGCGCTAACTTATTCCACCATTCCATTATTCCAATTGCGGAGCGAAGCGGAGCTAAGTTCAGAAACCCCCTGTGGACAACAGACACATTCAGTTTTCTTATGATGTTTCCTCACATGAGATTTGCTTCAAAGTGTACCCGAGTTATTCATGTCTTCTTTTCCCAGTGTTTACTACTCCTTACCCTGTTCGCCTACGTCTACGCCGGCAGCGTCTCCGATCGCCATAAGCCTGGCGTGGATCTCATTCTCGACAGTCTCATCATCCTCGGTTCGGATGATGGTCCGGCCTATGCCATTGTCGTGGAAAAACATACCCAAACTGTAAGCCTTTACGAATACAAAGACACCTTTTGTCTGAAGCACAAGTTTCCGTGCTCCACGGGTGAAGTTGCTGGGAACAAGCAAAAATCCGGAGACCGAAGGACCCCGGAAGGGATTTACTTTTTTACGAGGGCTTCCAAGAAAAGGGAATTGAACCCTACTTATGGCAATGGGGCCTTTGTCATGGATTACCCCAACCTTTTGGATCGAAAGTCTAACCGGGGGGGGAATAACATCTGGCTGCACGGGAGCAACAAGCCAATCAGACCCCGTGATTCAAACGGCTGCGTAGTGATGGACAATGATGATCTTGAAATAGTGGCTCGATGCATCCAGCTAAACCGTACGCCGATCATTATCAAGCAAAAGCTCGATATGGTGTCGGCAGAGAACCATCTGGCAGATAAAAAGAGCCTCAGGAGCTTTCTGGAGGACTGGCAAACTGCTTTTGTAACAGGAGACAGGGCCAGATACAGCACATGTTATAGCGAAGCCTCTGGAGATTTTGACACCCTGTGGGGGGTATGGGATCGGATTCGCACTACCTGGCAACGCGCCCAAATTCCCTTTGACATGAGACTTCGGAACTTGACTCTCCTGCTGGGAAACCCCTGTGCTGTGGCCCTCTTTGATCAGGTCATACACCTGGATCGCCAGGTGAGCACTGTGGGCACGAAGAAGCTCTTCCTGGAAAAGAATGGAAAAACCTGGAAGATCGTAGGTGAAGTGTACCAGCAGAAGGACTCGGACCATGGAGCCAATGGGCCGCTGGTGATTGCGCTTAATCGCTTGGACCGGGTCCGCAGAGACCACAGGGCGATTGCGGATCTGGTTGCCGAATGGGCTGATGCCTGGAGATCCAAAGACGTGCAGCGATATTACGGATGTTACGCTCCGGATTTTCGGGCACGGGGTATGGATTTGAGGGCCTGGATACGTTATAAAGAGAGACTGAACAGACGCTATGACTCGATCTGCGTTTGGATTGAAGACCTGAAGATCCAGCAGGGGCCAGAGCAAAGCACTGCAACGTTTTTGCAGCGATACGATTCAAGCGGGCACCAGTCTGTAGGCATTAAGCGCCTTCGGCTCAAATGCATCGGGGGAGCATGGAAAATCTATCGAGAAACC
>DAOURD010000246.1:0-3827 GCA_030625295.1 Desulfobacterales bacterium
ACTTTCAGCTCTTCGACGCGCATGTTCTTCGGCGTGCCCGCAACTCTGAACTTGCCTACAACCTCATAGTCCTCTGGCGCAGAATCCTTCAATAACTTCATAACCCAGGGCTTGCTGGCCGTCTTGAACGACGCCTCAACCACCTTCTGATCACCGCCCCGGAGACCGCTGGCTTGCCCCTGAATCTTCAGGAATGCCCCCTTCTCTGTCCCGGCATCTAATTCGAACGCTTCAATGTCCAGAATGTCCACACGTCCGTCGCGGTCAACAATACGGGCCTTTAACGCCAGGGGTTGCAGGTCAGGAAGGTCCAAGTCTGCCGCCCCCGGTATAGCGGCAAGGTTCGGAGCCGAAGCGGTCACTTCAGCATCAAATCCACGGAGAGATATCGCACCACCTTTCACGGCCATGTCAACCGAGCCCGTGCCTTTCAGCCAAAGGCCTTGTTGGGAGCCCATGGAGAGTTGGATATTTTTGAAACCATATACTCCCTTTTGTTCGACGATGCGCAAAGTAGTTTTCAGGGGGCCAAGGTTGGGCAAACTGATGGCTGCGAGAGAGGCCAACGCTGAGGCCTCATCTGCATCAATGGACCCGACCACGTCAACATCTGAAGGAAGCTCACCACTGGACAGGGGGACACGGCCTATACGTCCTTGCCACCTCGCGCGCACCGGCCCGGATTCACCAAGCGTTATGGAAAGATCTTCAACGGACAGAGCCTCACTCGTTCCGGTGATTCGCGCCTTACCCAGTAGCGGTCCTGAACCGGATAGATACTGTCTGCCTAAAAGTGGTTTGGCAGCGCCCATATCAGGCGCGGTCACTCGGACCTGAAAATCGATCTGGACGGGTCTGTCTTCGGCCTCGTCCAGGGGAACCTGCACGGCCCCGGCCGTATCAACCTGAAGCCCTTGAACGTGGGATGAGTGAACGACAAGGTCTTCAAATCGGAGCAGATCCTCGGAATAAAGCACCCGCCCCTTGGCAGACATGGCGCCCAGCTCGGGCAGGAAATCAACCGCTGGGAACTTCGCCGATATGGTCGTGGGGGATGACAGCTGACAGTGGAGGTCCAGTTCTCTGAAGACTGGCACCTTGCCGATGGCTCGACTGAAACCCATGGTGCCCTCAGCCTGAATGGTTGTCCCCTGTTCATTGGAACCGTTCAGCTTCAGGGACTCAACCACATAGACCCCTGCCCCGTCCCGTATGCGTCCCTCCCCCTTGAGCCTGTGTATTTCAGGCAGGCCCTCAGGCAACAGCATCTCAAGGATGTCTTTGCTGGTGCACGACCCGGAAACTTTTAAGGAGGTACCCTTTCCTGTCAGCATGTTTCCTATGGAGCCCTTTGCTGCCAGGTTAAAATCTGAGGCCCCGGAGACGGCTAACTGTATGTCTGCCAGACCGGGGGAAGAAGCATGTCCAACGATCTTTGCATCCAGGCTCAGTTGACCGAGGTTCGGGAAGTCGGCATAGAAGATACGCAGCAGGTTTGCCATTTCACCTGCTTCAGCAACCACGTTCACATTTAAGCCTTGGCCATGGATAGGATTATCGATGGTCCCGGACACGGTGAGGCGAAGCCCTGCCACGCCCAACCTAAGATCCACCGGATACGGTTCGTCACCCTTGAGCATGTCAGCCAATGATCCGAACTGGCCGTCAATTTCAAATTCTCTGGCGTTCAAGGTCCCTTCGCCTTTCACATACAAGGGGCCCCCGTCACCATCATCCTTTAAGCTATATTCTTCCAATACCAAGCAGACAAGCTCAGTTGCATTCTCATCTGCTACGGTTAAATGCACGTTTCGCAGTGAAACGCTTTCAAAAACCGGAATGAGAAGGTGAGAAGGCCTTTTGTCAGGCTCAGAAGCACTTGGCCGAGCCCTCTTACGGTGAACCATCGAAACGGTGGCATCTTCAATCAATAGATGTCTTATCAAGACAGCCCCGGATATTAGCGGCCGGAGTGCAACCTTCACTTCAAGTCGGCCTAACTCGGCAGTGGCAGGGGCAGCGCCGGAGACATCACGAATTCGTATCTTTGATGCTGTAATGAATGGCTCTGACGACAGCCTCACTGAAAAGGGACCTTCCACGGTCACTTCCAACCCAGCAAAGTATTTAGCCGCCCGAGTCGCGATCCATCGGTAGTGGTCATCACTGAGGGTAGCGATGAGAATGGTCAGTGCTGCCGCAGACAAAACGATTGTGGCAACCAAGACTAGTAAAATTGCTCTTATCCTGCGCATGGTCCTACTGAAGTATTGTGTAATCTTTTGATTTCATTAGCGATTTTACGACTCAGGATAACCAAGGCACGGCTCTTGGCTGCCACGAGCGATTCGTAGTCCTCCGTGGTAACGGGCGACCAGTTCCGATTGCATCGGTATCCACACAGCATTGGTTTGACAACCAGAAAACATTTTTTACTGTATCACCCGTGCTGTTCCATCAGGGCGTCGCAATACCCGAACCAGGTCTCCCTCATCAAATCTCTCGTCTGCTGCCTGAACAATGGATACGACCTGGCCGTTATCCAGCTTTACTGTAATCTCCAGGCCCGTCTGACGCGTCGCGCCCTCTTCTATAGTAGCGCCTGCCGCGGCACCGGCGACTGTGCCAGCAGCCCTGGCCACACCTTTACCCGAACCTCCGCCAACAGTGCTGCCTAAAGCAAAACCCATGACTCCCCCGGCCAAACCACCCAAACCGGATTTGGTTCCTTCTATCAGCACCTCTCTCACCATAATTACTTCTCCTTCATGAACCGTTTGGACCTTTCTGGCCTGATCGCGGGAGTAAGCGCTGCCCGACATACTTGGGGCACAGCCAACCGCAATAAGACCAATGAGAATAAGAAGTAATCCAATTTTAGCTGTCTTCATGTTCTATACCTCCTGCAACACAAGTTGTTTTGTAAACGTTCACAGGTTACATTAAAAGATGAACGTCGAACTTATTAAAAGATGAACGTCGAACATCTTTTTCAGTATTTCATCTTTCCCCATGACTTCTGCCCTCCACTATTCCAACACTCCAATGCATCCACGCTCTGCAATCCGGGTTAAAACCTCCAGATCACATTGACATTGAAGCAGTGGATATGATTTGTATCGTAATCGCCTTTCAGGCTGCCGGTAAGCGGACCACCTTCCAGATCAATCTTAGCGTCACCGGCGTCGATAAACGTATAGGCAGCGCCCACAGTCACATCGTTTTTCCAATCGTACTGGAGACCTGTCGCATAGCGGATTTGACGATCAAGCGGCATATCGGGCGTTCTATCCTCAGCATGATCAAACGGCGAGCTGTCATAGGCAAAGCCAACTGAAAGAAGCCACGGTTCTGCAATCCGGTACTGGGCGCCGATGGCAACGTGCCAGGTATCATCCATATTGTAGTCAGACGTAAAGCTTGTCGTGTTTTCGGACCGCACCTTTATGTCGCTTTTTCCAAACTCGCTCCAATCCTGCCAGCCAATATTGGCCATGATCGCCAGCCTGTCGGTAAGCTCGTGATAGCCGCTGACCATGACCGCTTGAGGAAGTGTCATATCGATACCCACCTTGCTACCGGTCACACCGGCTAGGTCCAGCAAGGTTCGAAGATTAGGCCCAAGACCTTTCAACTCCGCCACGTCTTTAAATTCGAGGTCCACCTCCGATCGATATGTAATGCCGAAACGAGTGCCCTCTCTCGCTTCGATCAGCACCCCGAGATTGAAACCATATCCAACATCGTCGTCCTCGATCTTGATCTGGCCATCAGGTGTCCCTGGATCTGTTATACTGTTGTTGATCGCCGCTTTCTGGTCAAGCTCT
>DAOURD010000200.1:0-4285 GCA_030625295.1 Desulfobacterales bacterium
AAGATCAATCTACCAGCCCAGGTGGAGCCCTTCGAGGATCTATTGGTCAAGACCGAAGTGCCAGGCCAGGTTGTCACAGTCCTCGTAAAGGAGGGTCAGACGGTGGAAAAGGGACAGGTCCTTATCCAGCTCGATGACCGCGACTACCAGACGCGGTTGGCGCGCATTGAGGCTAATTACCAGTTGGCAAAGCTTGATTACAACCGCAACGTTGTTCTGGCCGAGAAGAAGGTCACCTCCATGGCCAAGCTGGACAACATAGAGGCTCAACTCAAGGATTTGGAAGCTCAGGTAAGGGAGGCTAATCTGGCCTTGAGCCGCACACGTATAGTATCTCCCATTGGTGGAAGGCTTAATGAGATCAAGGCCAAGCAGGGGAATTACCTTGCAGTGGGTGATCCAGTGGCCCAAATCCTCCAGCTCGATCAGGTCAAGGTGAAAGTGGGTGTGCCTGAAAGTGACGTGGCTGCCATCTTCGACCTGGAGGAGGCTGAGGTGATCATCGAAGCCTTGGATAAACGTAGGGTTAAGGGCAGGAAAGTCTTCCTCTCCCGCCAGCCAAGGACCCTGGCACGCCTCTTCGACCTGGAGCTTAGAGTCCCCAACCCTGACGGACAAATCCTGCCGGGCATGTTCGCCCGGGTGGAATTGGTCAAGCGGGTCTTCAACCGAGCACTAGCCATACCCCTCTATGCCGTTATCACTCATAGCGATGAGCGCTTCGTTTACATCGAGAAGGACGGCCAAGCCAAAAGAAAAAATATCGAGCTGGGCGTGCTGATCGGCTGGCAGATCCAGGTCACTTCCGGATTGGGAGCCGGTGAGAGGGTAATCGTAGTAGGGCACCGCTTCTTGCATGACGGCCAGATAGTAGAAGTCGTCAAGAATGTCAATGACCCCAGAGAGATCCTGAAGTAATGATAGTTTCCGATACAGCCGTAAAGAAAAGGACCAGTGTAGTCGTCCTGGCCATTATGATTATCATCTTCGGATTTATGGCCTATAACTCCCTGCCCAGAGAGGCGGCTCCAGACATCACCATACCTTACATCTTCATTATAACCAACTATCCTGGCGTGGCCCCAGAGGACATCGAGCAATCGATCACGATCCCAATCGAGAAGAAGCTCAAGGGTCTTGAGGCAGTCAAACGTATCGAGTCGTCCAGCACCGAGGGAATGAGCTCAATCATTATCGAGTTCGTGGCCGGGACCGACATCAACGAGGTCCTCTCCAAGACCAAGGACATGGTCGACCTGGCCAAGCCGGATCTGCCTGCCGACCTGGAAGAGGATCCAGAGGTAATCGAGATCAACATCTCCGAATTGCCCATTGTCATTCTATCCCTTTCCGGAACCTGTGGCCTGGTTAGGCTCAAGGAGATAGCTGAGGACCTGGAGGAGGAGATCGAGTCCATCCCCGGCATCCTTGAGGCAGAGGTGACCGGCGGACTGGAGCGGGAAATCAGGGTCGAGCCCTACCCTGACAAGCTTGCCTACTACGGCCTTTCTATCACTGGACTCCAAAGCGTCATCGCTGAGGAAAACCAGAATGTCTCAGGTGGGGCCATACGCATGGGAGACGGCCGCTTCCAGCTCCGGGTCCCAGGCGAGTTCCAGAGCCCTGAAGAGATCTACGGCCTTGTCGTCGGACTCCACAAAGGCCAGCCTGTCTATCTTAAAGACGTAGCACGTGTGGTTGACGGGTTCAAGGACGAAGAGGGTCGGTCCCGTTTGAACGGACATCAGGCGATCAATATCCAGGTCAAGAAGCGTGCTGGTGAGAATGTCTTGCATATTACCGACAAGGTCGACCGGATCATCGATGAGCAAATGCCCACTTGGCCTGGAGGGACTAAGGTGAGCAAGCTGATGGACCAGGCCAAGGACATCAGGACAATGGTCTCCGATCTGGAGAATAACATTATCACAGGTTTAATCTTGGTCATTGTTGTTCTCTTTTTTGTCATGGGCGCGCGCAACGCCGTGTTGGTCAGCCTGGCCATTCCCTTCTCCATGTTCCTTTCCTTTATTGTCCTCCAGGCCCTTGGCATTACCCTTAACATGGTCGTCCTCTTCTCACTAACACTTGCTCTGGGCATGCTTGTAGACAACGCCATCGTCATTGTTGAAAACATCTTCCGCTACATGGAGCAGGGCGTACCTCGCATTCAGGCGGCCATGAGGGCCACCGGCGAGGTGGCCCAGCCTGTTACCGCCTCTACCCTAACAACAGTAGCAGCCTTCTTTCCCCTCATATTCTGGCCGGGAATAATGGGCGAGTTCATGTCTTATCTACCGATGGCGGTGATCATCACCCTCTCCTCCTCACTCTTTGTTGCCATGGTCATCAACCCAGCCTTGGCAGCCATCTTTCTGCGCCTGCCGGCTGGACACCGCTTCTCTAAGGTTAAGGCCAGTGCAGAGGAGATCGAGCAGGCAGGTGAAGCACCTATCACCGTCCGTGGCCCTATTCTCAGGGCCTACCGTCGCCTGCTAAATAGCGCCCTCAACCACCGCATAGCCGTATTGGCTATGGCCTTCCTAGCTGTCATTTCCATGGCCATGATCTGGTTCCACCAGGTCGGCCTTGAAAAGCCGATCGAGTTCTTCCCTGATGTAGACCCGCATAACATTTACATAAACCTGGACATGCCTGAAGGGGCTGATCTGGAGTACTCTGACAGAATCGCCAGGCAGGTGGAGGTGGCCCTCTGCGAAGGCCCTAGCAAGGCCCTGGCACCACCAGACGCTAATCCAGCCCAGTGCTATTATGGCAATAGCGAGAAAAAAAATCATATCTTGCGCAATGGCCAGCAGGTCATAGGACTTACCGATATGGCTAATGTTAAGCACATCTACTCCAGGACAGTAGCAGTCACTGGAGGTAGCTCCATATTTGAGAGCAACTCGCCAAATCACATCGGTATCCAGTTCTATGACATTGAGGACCGAATCGAGCCGTCCCCGCAGACCGTGGAAGAGATCCGAAAGCGAGTCAAGGACATTCCGGGCGCCCAAATCAGCATCGCCAAGCAGGAGGAGGGACCCCCCACCGGAGCGCCTATCAATATTGAGATTGTGGGGGACAATTTCGACATCCTGGGCCGAATCGCCCAGAAGGTGCGGGACGTGCTGGAGAAGATTCCCTTTGTCCAGGACATCCGCGACGACTATGTCGCAGGATCTCCCACGGTCATGGTCAGGATCGACCGGCAAAAGGCGGCCCTATTGGGTCTTTCCACCGATATCATCGGCTTCGCCCTTAAGGTTGCCTTCAACGGTATCAAGGTCTCCACCTTCAGAGAGGGTGATGAAGACTACGATATAACTGTCCAACTACCTGAGTCAGACCGCAAGGTAACCGATATTCTCCGTGAGCTGCTTATCCCTACGCAGGAGGGCCTGGTTCCCTTAAGTACCGTTACCAAGTTCGAGATCACCGGCGGCCTAGGCCAGGTCAACCGCATCAACCACGAGCGTGTGGTAACTGTAAAGGCAAACGTCGATGAGAAACATATCCCTGGGCCGGTCGTCCGGGCACAGGCAGAGAAAATAATGGCCGACCTCGCCCTCCCGCTTGGATACAAAATTCGCTTCACTGGCGAACTCGAAGAACAGCAAAAGGCCCAGGCCTTTTTGTCCAAGGCCTTTGCCGCGGCGCTTTTCCTTATTATCCTTATCCTGGTTACCCAGTTTAATTCTGTCTCCCAGCCGTTTATCATCATGACCTCGGTCATCCTATCGTTAGGTGGTGTCTTCATCGGGCTAACCGCAATGGACCTGCCCTTTGGCATCATCATGACTGGTGTCGGAGTCATCTCTCTGGCAGGCGTTGTAGTAAACAATGCCATTGTTCTCATCGATTACACCAACCGGCTCCACCAAAGGGGGATGCACTTCCGGGAGGCGATCATTGCTGCCGGATGCACCCGCTTGAGGCCTGTCCTGTTGACCGCTGCGACAACAATCCTCGGCCTTTTGCCAATGGTCACAGGCATCGCCTACGATTTCCATGAGATGAAAATCTCCTGGGTCAGTGAGTCGAGTCAGTGGTGGAGCTCAATGGCCAGTGCTGTCATCTTCGGCCTAGCCCTGGCTACAGTCCTGACTCTGGTCGTTGTCCCAACCATCTATGCTCTAGTCTACACCGCCAGTAGAGCCGCTGAGCGCGGAGTCAAACGTATCCGCCGTGCCTACTGGGCTCCCTTCTATCGCCTGACAGGCACCACACCTGAAGAAGAGGAGAAGCTTTGACGGCTGGGAGTAGCAAGGAATAAAAACTT
>DAOURD010000237.1:0-3984 GCA_030625295.1 Desulfobacterales bacterium
GCTGCTGAACGCCCCCGCGAAGGCGATATCCGGCACCCTCTCGCCTTTATCCGCCAGCTTCCGGCAAAACTCACTGGCTGCGGCGTGCAGGTAGAGGCTGGGCATACCCCACTCCTCCATCATGCGCCAGGGACTCATCCCCGTGCCTCCGCCAGCGCCATCTATAGTCAAGAGATCGATCTTGGCATCAGAAGAATACTTGATCGCCCGGGCAAGATCAGCAGGCCGATATGCCCCTGTCTTCAGGGTAACGTATTTGGCACCCAGGCTCCTCAGGTGCTCAACTGATTTATGAAAGGCATCTTCATCAACCATGCCCAGACGGGAATGGCGCTCAAATTCCGTAATACCGCCTGCCTTGAAGGCCTCCTGGACAGCGGGATTGGTGGGATCGGGAAGCACTATGTAGCCCCGTTCCTTCAACTGAAGGGCACGCTCTATGGAGGGGAGCTTCACCTCGCCTCCAATGTCTTTTGCACCCTGGCCCCACTTCAGTTCAAAAATCTCTATGCCCAGCTTTTCGATGACGTATTCCGGTACGCCCAACTTGGTATCTTCCACATTGGCCTGGACGATGATCCCGCCTGTGCCGTCATACCATTCCTTAAAGGCATTCACCCTGCGCTCCATTTCAGGGGACCTGGATATTTTACCATTGCTGAATTCAGCCTGCGGGTCCATGCCGCAGATGTTTTCGCCAGCTACCACGATCACCCCGGATATGGCTGCGCCAACAGCCACTTCTGTCCAGTTAATCCGGGCAATATCAGTAGACCCGACCGCACCTGTAAACACCGGAAAGTTCAGCTTGATGCTTCCGTCAGCACCAAGCGCCGTGGTGGTGTCCACAGCCGGAAAGGTGGCCTTGTCCGAATCGGCCTCGACCCCCACGGCTCCAACTGCCGTGCCCTGAATATTGAAATGGGAAAAGTCCACAGGGTAATCCTTTTCAGAGCCGGCTGTAATTTTTCCAAAGGGGATCGGATAGATGACCTCTCTCCCTTTGAGTGCCGAACGCCCGATTTCACAAGGCCCTTCACACCCGTCCACACATGTGACACAGATGCCGGAGATGGGTGCAGGGTCCACCCTGGTACTCGTCAGGGTGGCTGCACTTCGATTCGGTTTGCTAAATGACATACCCAATTCCTCCTTCGCTCATTTTTTTGACAAAAAAAAGCCCAACTATCCGCATAGGACAATTGGACATCGCTGTCGCTGTTCGAGAGACACGTCGTTGTATTTCTCAAACCGGAATAGAACTTATATTAAAAAAGCCTTTCTCTGTCAAGAGCTTTGTGGTTTCATGTTTCCTCGGTCAACACAATCGCCTCTGAGATTTGCCTCATGGACTTTCGCGTATCCATGCTTCGCTTTTGAATCCACCGATAGGCATCCGCTCCGGACAGGCCACGCTGCGTCATTAATACGTCTTTGGCACGTTCGACAAGCTTTCTTGATTCCAGCTCATCCTGAATCACCCTGGTTTTTACCAACAATTCGGTATTCTCTATGGCCACGGCCGCCTCGTTGGCCACGGTGATCAAGACATTTTTTTCGGTTTCCGTGAATTCATGGGGACATGACGTGTAGCAGTTAATCACTCCAACAAGCCTGTCTTTGACCACCATGGGCACGCTCAGCATAGAAACAAGGCCCTCTTTCCTGGCCAGTTCTTTTTCCTTGTACTCAGGCTCTTCCAGTACATTCAGAACCGACCTGGGCTTCCGAGTCAAAGCAACATGGCCCACTATTCCCTCCCCGATTTTCAGTGAGCGCTCCTTCAGATAGTCCTCGCTCATACTCTGGGTGGCGCGCAGTTTTAGGGCATTGTCGTTGTCATCCAGAAGCCAGAGGGAGCAGATCTTGGAGCGCATGGTCTCGGCTGTAACCGTGACCACCAGCCGGAGGATGTCCTCAATGTACCGGTCAGAGGTGATCGCCTTGCTGATCTTGGTCAGGGCCTGAATATGCCTTTCAAAGGTTTGTTCTTCCTGCATACTTACTCCGTCTCCGTCGGGCTTTTCCCATCAAAACACATCAGGCAGAGGTCCTCTCTTGGAATCCCCAGGGCTGCAACAAAGGCATTGAGGTTGTTATATTTCACAGAGTCTGCGCTGATCTCATCGGCTATCCGGGCTTCCAGTTCCCTCAACCGTTCCGTGGATGTGATATCCCCGGTCTTGAAATAGCGCCTGGCTGCCAACTCTTCATGACTGCGGGTGGAAATGCCGAAATTACAGGGACACATCAGAGGCGGACAGGCAATGCGGACGTGGACCTCTTTGGCCCCTGCCTTTTTCAGGTCCCGTACCTTATGGAGGATCTGGGTACCCCGCACAATCGAATCATCGCAAAGGACAATCCGCTTGCCCTTCACTGCATAATGGAGAACGGAGAGTTTTCGCTTGGCCATCTTTTCCCGGGCAAGTTGAGTCGATTGCGTATAGCTCCGGTCCGCGTATCGATTGTAGAGAAACACCTCCTGGTAGTTGATCTTTGATCGTCTGTGATAGCCAAGGGCGTGACCAATCCCCGACATAGGCACGGCAGCCACAATGTCAGCCTCCAGCCCTCCTTCCTCGATATCTCGTTCTGCAAGGCTTTTGCCCAGGTTGTTCCGGGCCTCCTGCACATAGACACCATCTATGATGGAATCGGGGCTTGCCGTGTAGGCCCACTCAAAGGCACAATGGGCCCTGCGCGGGGAATCAAGCTGTGCCACGGTCTGAAATCCCTTGTCATTGATCAGGACAACTTCCCCTGCACGGACATCTCGAAGAATCTCCATCTCAAGGTTCTGAATGGCCCTGGACTCTGATGCAACTACATGCCTGCCCGGAGCTTTCCCCAAAATGAGCGGTCGGAACCCATAGATATCTCGGGCCGCATAAATGCCGTCATTCGACAAAACCACAAGGGAATATGCCCCTTTCATCTTTTTGGCAAGTGCGTGAATGCCGGCAACCACATCTTGCTCTTCCATAATGATTTTGGAAATGACTTCAATGTCGTACCCCTGAAAGAAGGACTTACCACGGGCCTTCATATCCGCGATCAGCTCATCGGCATTGAACACGTTGCCGCTGAATGCCACGGCGATCTCACCCAGTTGGCACTGCCACCTGACAGGCTGACGCTCCCACAGGCTCACGTGCCCGATGCCCCGTGTTCCCTTAAGATATTCCAGGTCTTCATACTTAAATGTCCCGGCAACCTTACCGTAATGGGTAATTTGACGGATGTCCCCGTCAAAAGTGGAAATGCCGCAGTACTCCTGTCCCCGGTGTTGGAGAAAATCAATCCCCTGAAAAATGTCATGCACACATTCGGTATCCGAACATAAACCAAACACGCCACAGTTATCTTGCAAGGATTTCATGGGTTTTCCCTCACTTATTGGGTTCATTGGCTTTGTCGTGTTTGTTGTGTTTGTCGGGTTAACCCAATAAACTCAATAAACTCAATGAACTCAACAAACATTATATCTACTTGATATCCCCATGGTATCTCTGAAGAGACTTCACCCGGCCATGACCATGATGGTAAGCTGCAATGCCTCTGGCGGCGGCAATGGCAGCGGCTGTTGTGGTGATGTATGACACCTTGTACTTGATCGCAGCCTTGCGAATGTAGGAATCGTCGTGCTTGCTCAGTCTGCCGCTGGGGGTGTTGATGATGAGCTGAATCTCGCCGTTTTTTATCCCGTCAACAATGTTGGGACGACCCTCGTGCATCTTGCGGATCGGCTCGGACTCAATGCCGTGGTCGGCCAGGAACCTGTGGGTCCCTTCGGTTGCCTTGATCTTAAAGCCAAGTTCGTGAAACCGCCTGCCTACTTCCAGGACGGCGTCCTTGTCTTTTTCGGATACGGTGATAAGCACCGTCCCTTCGGAAGGAAGCAATTGTTGAGCCGCCTCCTGGGCCTTATAAAAGGCGAGACCAAAACGGTCCGCAAGCCCGAGGACTTCGCCCGTGGATCGC
>DAOURD010000009.1:0-10187 GCA_030625295.1 Desulfobacterales bacterium
CAGTAGAATTTGGATGATTTCCGAATTTTTGATGATCTCCTGTAAGGCAGAGTAAATTTTTCAGACCCAGAGCGGCCGCTCCCAGGAGATCGCTCTGAATGGCGATACGATTCCTGTCTCTGCACGTCATCTGGGTTACCGGCTCCAGCCCTTCCTGCATCAAGACAACGGATGACGCGATACTCGACATCCGGACAATGGCGGTTTGACAGTCGGTAATATTTACCGCGTCAGCACAACCCGAAAGCAGCTTTGCCTTTGTGCGAATAACTTCGGCATCCGCATTTTTTGGGGGACCTAGTTCCGCTGTTACAGCAAACTGTCCGGATGCTAACACCTTTTCCAAATTACTCCCTGAATTCATAGTGTTAGATCCTCCCGGACGATTTTTCTGGGACCTCCGTGCAGACTGCTCGACCAATCCTTTATGGGAAAGATCTCTTGCAGCTTCTCCAATTGATTCAACCCCTTTAAACGATCATATATCAATTGCCAGACACAAGCAATATCAGGATTAATTTCACACCTCCCGTTCTGCGATCCTCCGCATGGGCCGTTTAATAAACGCTTTGAACATCGTGCAATAGGACATAGCCCGCCTGTCTTATCAAGGATACAGTTTCCGCAGCCCGCACACCGTTCCGACCATACCCCCTGCTCTTCCGAAACACCCATAAAGCTGGTGTTTAAAGCCGGAAGAATAATGGTTTTCGGATACATGTCAGCCAGAAAGTTCACCCCCACACCGCAGGCCATGGAAAGGACAGCATCATATTTGTCCACCTCATCTTTTAATTCTTCCAGATATTCTGTATCGCACTGGCGGGCAAGAGTCTTTTCCACTGTTTCAACCGGTTCTCCCTTTTTTTTGCGATCAATCCGAAGGATTGAGGCAAGGATTTCAACCTCCTTTTCTCCTCCGGCAGAACAGACCGTAGCGCATCCACCGCATCCAAGGATCAGGATATTTTTAATCCCTTTCAACATTCCGATAATTTCCTGGATCGGTTTCCTCTGTCCGACAATCATATTCTATTTCCCCTTTAATGGACTCGGTCCTAGCTTTTTGATCCGTTCAGTCATCTCTTTGGCTGCTTCAATAAATCCGCGATTCGGCTCGCGAGAAATCATATACATCTCTATGCGTTCAGGTTCTATATTCAGTTGGTCGAGAACATTTTTTACGTAATCGACTCTTTTTTTTGCAATCCGGCTCCCTCTTACATTATGGCAGGTATCGTCCTTGCACCCGGCAACGTAAATTCCGTCTGCGCCCCGTTCAAATGCTTTTAACAAACGGATTATACTGATCCTGCCGCTGCAGGGCAGTATTTCCAGCCGCACATTTTCCGGAAACCCTAACCGAGGTAAGTTCTGTAAATCCTGGGACCATGCATAGGCGGTATAATGACAACAAAAAGCCACAATATCGGGTTCATTTGGATTAGTCATATTATCATAGTTCCCTTGAGAGCAAAAATTCACATGACGCAAACCGCCTCACGTCTTCAGATGTTTTCAGTTCAATAGCCCTGGCAGGACATTCAGCCACACATATTCCGCACGCCACACATTTTACCGGCTCAATATGAGCAAGCCCACTCCCCTTTTCCATATAAGGCGCATCAAACGGGCACACCCTCACACAGGTCAGACAACCCACGCAGTATTTCTCGTTTACAACGGCCAGCTTTCCCATTTCACCCAATGTTTCTGCATCCACATAGCCGTCCTGCAAGGCCAGGATCCTCAGCGCCTTGATCACATCGCTGAAGTTCACATCCTGCGGACACACAAACTCACAGGTCTGGCAGCCTGTGCAATACCAGATCAAATCGGATGAAAGGAGACGATTTTTCAGACCGAGCATGATCATATGAAGGATCTTTCTGGGATCGAATTCCGGGATCACCTGGCTGACCGGACATGTTCCGGTGCAGCTTCCACATGCATAGCATTCCTTGATATGCTTACCTTCCGGAAGTTCCGCCACTTCAAATTTGAATCGAGGTTCTAACTCATCTCTGTCTATTGCCATAATTTCCTACTTTAGGCACTATCTGGTTACCGATAGTTGCCCATCAGCCTCTGTCACCAATCCTTTTTTGCTGAATCTAGACACATATTTTTCGATCTCTGAAAGGGATGCGCCGATCTTTTTTTCCAGGTCATTAAAAGAAACAGGACCATCTTTTTGGATCCGAAGAAATGTTTCATGTCTTGCAATTTCAGTATTTATGACGCGGGCTACTTTCTGCTCCAGCTTATCATGAATGATCTGGTCGGAATAACTACCTTCCTTGCGTAGTTCCTTTGCAAGATTTCCAAACCTGGTTCGCAATTTCATCTGCTTTGCCGCTGACTTTGCTGCTAATATCTTTAACTTTAATTCATCTTTATCCTTCTTTTCTGCCTTCCCTAAGGGGCCTAAGTTTTTGATCTTGTTTGTGAAATTTGTTATAATCTCTACAAAGCGAGGTCCCTCCGCTGCGGAGGCCCATTCAAGAAGAAATCTTTCTGTTGAGAGTCCAGCCTTTTCCAATAACTTGCGTGTTAGCGCTGCAACCGCCAGGGCTTCATAGTTTCCGGTCTGATAATGACATTCCCCGAGATGGCATCCGCCAACAAAGACTCCATCCGCTCCGCAAGAGAATGCCTCAAGGATAAAAACAGGATCAATCCTTCCGGAGCACATCACCCTGATAACCCTTATGTTTGGTGGATACTGGTATCTGGCTACCCCTGCTGAATCTGCCGCCGTATAACAGCACCAGTTACATAAAAAACCGAGTATCCTCGGTTCAAATTTGTCACTCGTCATTTCGCTCACTCCGTTCGCCTTCCCCAAATGCCCTTATCTGGGCCGTTATCTCTTCATTAGTGAAGCCCCCCATTGATATGGCAAATGTTGGGCAATGTGAGGCGCATACACCACACCCCTTGCATGATGCTGAAATCGTCTCCGCCTTTTTCTTTTTCCCTACCCTGATCATCCTGATAGCATTATAGGGACAGAGGCTCTCGCAGATGCCACAGCCGATACAGATATCGGTGTTAACTACCGAGACAATCGGCTCTACCGCTACAAACCCCTTTGCCAGCGAGGCGCCGGCTTTTGCCGCCGCAGCCTTTGCCTGTGCAATCGATTCATCGATAGGTTTTGGGAAATGTGCCAGCCCGCACAGGTATATTCCGCTTACGGAGAATTCTACAGGGCGAAGCTTGGCATGGGCTTCCAAAAAGAACTTATCGCTGGTAAGAGGAACCTTGAGATCCTTTGCCAGTTGTTCGACATCATGTGGCACAATCCCCACACTTAATGTCAGCAAATCAGGCTTAATAACCAGCCGCTCATCAAGCAAGGGATCCAAAAATTCAATCCTGATTTTTCCGCCTTCTTCGGTAACTTCGGGGGGAGTATCCTTTTCATAGTGTATGAAGATTACACCTTTTTTTCTGGCATCTCTGTAGTAGTCTTCCGCAAATCCATAGGTCCGCATGTCCCGGTAAAGAATATATACAGTGGCACGGGAATTTAACCCCAGTATCTTTAAGGCGTTTTTAACTGCCTGCATGCAGCATATCTTGCTGCAATAGGCAAGGTCTTGTCCACGGGATCCCACACATTGAATCATAACGATCTCTTGCATCTTTGTTACCTCAGCATCAGAAGAGATCATCTTTTCCAGCTCAAGCTGGGTAACTACCTGCTTTGATTTCCCATACAGATATTGTGTAGGTTGATATGGTTTGCCGCCGGTGGCTATAATGATAGCACCATGCTCCACAGTCTCAGTAAAGGAACCAGAGCTTATCGAAGTGGTAAAATTCCCCACATAACCGGACATGTTTTCAACAGTTGAATTGGTATAGGCATGTATAAGCGGTTCTTGTTCTATCTTCTTCTTGAGTTGCTCGAGAAATGTACGCGGATCGTCTCCGGAAAGAGTGAAAACAAGGCTATTGAGATTTCCGCCAAGTCGATCGGCTTTTTCTACAAGAAAACATTCAAACCCTTGCTCTGCAATACTTAAAGCCGCGGTCATACCGGAAATACCGCCACCGATAACAAGCGCCTTTGGGATAACCGGAACGGCCTGTTCGGCAAGGGGCTCAAGCAGGTTTGCCTTTGCCACCCCCATCCTTACAAGATCTTTAGCCTTAGCCGTTGCCTCTTCCGGCTCATGCATATGAACCCATGAACACTGATCTCTTATATTAACCATTTCAAATAAAGAACGGTTCAAGCCCGCATCTCTCAGGGTCTCCTGGAATAAGGGTTCATGGGTACGGGGGGTACAGGCAGCGACCACTATCCTGTTTAACTTATATTCTTTGATCTTTTCTGTGATTGCAATTTGCGTATCCTGCGAACAACTATACGGATTTCTATCACAAAATACTACATTATCGAGGGCAGAGGCATACTCCTTCACTGCCGGCACATCCACCACGCTACCGATATTGATCCCGCAATGACAGACAAACACGCCGATCCGCGGTTCTGCTCCTATCTCGATTTCAACCGGATATTCTTTTTTTATCACACTGGTTCCACGAACATCCCGCAGGAGCTCTGCAGCAAGAGCGGCCGCGCCACATGCCTGAGTTACACTATCCGGGATATCCTTTGGACCCTGGAAGGCACCGGCCACAAAAATCCCCGGCCGGGTTGTCTCAAGCGGTGAAAAGTTGCCCGTCTTACAAAAATCATAGTGATTGAGATCGATTCCAGCGGCAGATGCCAGTGAATCAGCATCAGGGGGTGACTCAAGGCCCTGGGCCAAGACCACAATATCAAAATCTTCGGCTATGTGCTCCCCCTTCTCATTTACATAAGGAATCCTCAGGTTTTTGCCATTTTCCCGGATACCGGCAACCCTTGCCCGGACAAATCGGAGACCGTACTCTTTTTGGGCTCTTTGGCGAGCAGCATCAAATCCCTTGCCTTGGGTCCGCATCTCCATGTAAAAGATGGTAATATCAAGATCAGGGTCATGCTCTTTTACAACCGTGGCCTCCTTTATGGAATACATACAGCAAACCGATGAACAGTATCCGTTGCCGCACGTTACATCTCTTGAACCGACGCACTGTAAAATGGCAATACGTTTTGGATGCTTTCCATCTGATGGCCGAAGGATTTCTCCGTTGGATGGACCCGAGGCGCACATCATCCTTTCAAACTCAAAGCTGGTAAGTACATTGGGGTAGGAGCCGTAACCAAAACGACTCAGCACATCTTCACTCGGCGAGCCGAAACCCGGGGCAAGTATTACAGCGCCTACAGCCAGTTCAAGCGTCTCTTCCTTTGCATCAAGGTCGATCGCCTGGGCCTGACAGGTAGATACGCATATCCGGCAGGTCTGATGGTTGAGAAAAAGACACTCCCTGGGATCGATATAAAAGCTTGCAGGAACGGCCTGGGGATAGTCCATATGAGGATTTCTTGTTACAGTAAAGCCCTCATTATAAGCGTCAGGAATAACTATGGGACAGTACATGGTGCACATGCCGCAGGCAGTGCACAGTTCTTCGTTGATGTATCGGGGCTTACAGTGAACTGTAGCAGTGAAGTAACCTGCCGACCCCTCCACAGATGTCAGAGTTGCTTTTGTTATGATCTTTATATTCGGTGACCTGCCAGCCTCAACCAGCTTGGGCGCCAGGATACAGATGGAACAGTCATTTGTAGGAAAGGTCTTGTCGAGCCGGGCCATAGCCCCGCCGATCGAAGCTGATTTTTCGACAAGATATACATAATAACCCAGATCAGCAAGGTCAAGCGCCGCCTGAACGCCAGCTACCCCGCCGCCCACAACGAGTACAGATCCAAATTTGGGGCTTTCTCTTTTTTCCATTTACAACTCACGCCTCATAGCCATATCAAAGAGGACTCTTTCCTTCTTCTCTTGGATACCCAAGGCCTCTCGCCCTTTCTCTATACGCTCGATCATCATTTTTGCCATCTTTACAGGATCGGATTCAACCGCCCACATTCCGCCGTACAGCTCTTCCATTTCCCTGAATAGAAAATCAGTCAAAACCTTGCTTCCAGTTGTTGGAAAGGTGCGACCAAATACAACAAAAACGCCGCTTGCAACAAAATAATGTCCAATAGATATCGCTTTTTCACTCATCCACTCCGGCGCGCAACCAGCCGCGGGTATCTGTGAAATATCGTCACCAAGCCCCCCTTCACGGACAACTTCTGTTGCAGCTATCAATATCCGGCTGTTGTCCACACACGAGCCCATGTGCAATACCGGAGGCATACCCACGGTCTCACATACCTCTCTGAGACCCGGTCCTGCTAAACTGGCCGCTTCCGGTGTAAGCAGCCCTTCACGGCCGCAGGCAGTGGCAGCACAGCCTGTGACAAGAACCAGGACATTGTTGGCTATCAACTCCTTTACCACAGTGGTATGCACATAACCTGAGCGAACACGCGCGCTGTCACAACCGACAATAGCCCCCAAACCCCTTATGCGCCCGTTAATTATATTATCATTTAAAGGCCTGTACGAGGCGCGGAACGCGCCGCCAAGTATGTGATTTATGGTTTCGTGGCTGAATCCTGCCACAACATCCATCTTATTGTGGGGGATATTGATCTCACCTCTCCGTGGATATCTCTCAATAGCGCGTTGGACTATCTGCCTGGCTGACTCCAATGCATTGTGATGATGTACCTCTATGTGTTTTGCGCCAGGAATTTTTGCCCGGTCAGACGTGGTAATCACCTCAGTATGGAAACACTTGGCCACAGTAGGAAGAGACTGCATGATGCACTGAACGTCTACTACCATTGCCTCTACAGCGCCTGTTGCAAGTACAATCTCCTGCTGGATAAAGCTCCCTGCGACAGGGATTCCATGACGCATAAGGATCTCACTTCCGGTACAGCAGACACCAACCAGATTGATCCCTTTTGCCCCCACCTTTTTGGCTGCCTCTATCATCTCCGGATCCTCGGCAACCAACACCATGGCTTCAGACAGGATTGGTTCATGACCGTGTACAACCACGTTGACCTCGTCTTCGGAAAGAACACCGAGGTTGACCACCGCTCGAGTCGGAACAGGGGTTCCGAACATGATGTCCTGCAGCTCGGTAGATATCATGGAGCCGCCCCAGCCGTCTGCCAGGGCACATCTGGTGGCCTGAAGAATCAGGTTGCGATAATCCTGGTCGGTTCCCATATGGGTCCGATGCATGATTTCTACTACTTCCCGCTGTATGCCACGCGGGACAACCCCATTTTTTTTCCATACTTCCTGCCGCTTTTCAGGGGCCCGACGTATACAGTACAGGCCTCCTTCCTGCTTCCCGAATTCAGCCAATGCCTTTTCACCCAGCTCAATAGCAATATCTTTTGTACTCCGGTCTTCGGTTTTTATATTAAAGACCTCTGCCAGCGCTCGGAGCTTTTTTTTGTCCTTGATTTCGTACTCGGATTCTCCCCTGGCTGCAGCCAGAAATGCCATTGCTGTCTCAAGGCCGTGGTCCATGTGCGCGGAAGCCCCTCCGGCAACCATACGGCAAAAATTACGCGCTGCCGCAGTAGCAGGAGTGGCTCCGCAGATCCCTATCGATTCCGGAATATCTTCGATCATCATGCACGGACCAAAGGAACAAATACGACAACACGTCCCTCCCTGGCCGAAAAGACAAGGCTCAATAGCGCGCTTGTTCATCCGTTGTATGTAAGTAACAACACCCTGTTTTTCAGCCTGTTCCGCAACACAGGTGCTTCCCTCACAATCAATGCCCAGACAGCGTGGGGCTACACCGATAGGAGATCTTCTTGATCCCATTATTATTCCTCCGAATTAGCTGTTAGCTGTTAGCTCATAGCTGTTAAGCTCATCTTCTTATCTTCTTATCTTCTCACCCTCTCACCTTCTCACCTTCTAATCCTCTAATACCGTATTCCTTGCTGCTTCAACCGTATTCTTCATCAACATGACAATAGTCATGGGGCCGACGCCACCGGGTACCGGTGTGATAGCAGCAGCTTTTTCTTTTACACTTTCAAAGTCCACGTCGCCAACCAGAATTGCCTTTCCTTCCGGGGTCTTTCCTATCCGGTTTACCCCCACATCAATAACCACAACCCCTTCTTTTACCATATCTCCTGTAACTGTCTTGGGATGACCAGTGGCTACGATGAGGATATCGGCCCGCTTCGTGTGAAAGACCAGGTCTTTTGTCCTTGTATGGCACAGCGTTACCGTTGCATTGCCCGTGGGTCGTTTTTGAAGCATCAGATTAAGGACCGGTTTCCCAACAATGTTGCTCCTGCCCACAACCACGACCTCGGCGCCTTCTGTTTGCACACCGGAACGGGCCAGAAGCTCCAGCACCCCATGAGGGGTACAGGGGAGAAAACACTTTTCTCGGACCACCATCTTTCCTACATTCACCGGATGGAAACCATCTACATCCTTTTTTGGATCAATTGCGTAAAGAACGCGAGACTCATCAATCTGTTTCGGAAGAGGGAGCTGAACCAATATCCCGTGAATCCGTGGGTCCTTGTTCAATTTCTCAATTAGCGAGAGAAGCTCTTTCTCCGAGACATCTCCAGGCAAATTGATTTTTTCCGAATATATTCCCAAATTGTTACACGACTTCTCCTTTTGACCCACATATACCCTGGAAGCTGGATCGTCACCCACAAGAATTGTGGCCAACCCCGGAGTTACACCGTGTTTTTCCTTTAATTCCGCTATCTCTTTTTTTAGTTCTTCCCGTATCTGTTTGGCAATCTCAATGCCGCTGATGATCTTTGCAGACATTATTTAAATCTCCCGTTTGTGGATTGAATATTGTCGATTGAAGATTGTCGATTTGTGGAATCGCTTCGCCCTTTCAATTGAAGATTGAATAATGAAGTCGCTTCGCTCCGCCTTTTTTAAGAATTGACAGAATTCCTTCAATCTTCAATAGTCAATCATCAATCTTCAATCTAAAAGAGTCCCTTTACTTTTCCGGTCTTCACATCTACATCAATACGCCTGTAAGCCGGATCAGAAGCCGTTCCAGGCATCAGGCTGATTGCCCCTGCTACGGGAACCACGAATCCCGCCCCTTTATAGGTCAGGATATCCCGGACAGGGAGCGTCCATCCCGTTGGCACACCTTTTTTAGCCGGATCATGAGAAAGACTTAGATGAGTTTTGACCATGCATGTCCCCAATTTTGCCAGTTCCGGGTCTTGTTCAATTCTCCTGGCCTTGGCCTCGGCTTCCGGGGTATAGCTTACACCGTCCGCGCCATATACCTCTTTGGCAATCAATTCAATCTTCTTGCGCAATGGAGTCTCAAGGTCGTAAAGAAAGTGGAAATCGTTTTTCTCCTCACACGCATCGATAACCGCGTCGGCAAATTCCAAAGCCCCTTCACCACCTTTAAGCCAATGTTCAGAAACGGCAACACGGGCGCCTGCAGCCTCTGCGGATCTGCGAACAGCCGCTATTTCATCCTTGGTATCGGTGTAAAAGGAATTGATGCAGACTACGGGGTTAATCCCTGCTTTCTTGATCGTCTTTATGTGGTGAGTTAGATTTTCACAACCCTTTTCCACCCAGTCCACATGCTCTTCAAGGTAGGCCGGATCCATTGATTTTCCAGGGGGCAGGGGAGGTCCGCCGCCATGACATTTTAACGCGCGAATAGTTGCCACCAGCGCAGCGCAATGCGGTTTCAAACCACTAAAACGACACTTTAGATTCCAGAATTTTTCAAACCCGATGTCTGCTCCAAAACCACTCTCCGTAACGTTGTAGTCTGCAAGTTTCAACCCAACCCTGTCTGCTATAATGGATGACTGGCCTATTGCAATATTTGCAAACGGCCCTGCATGCACAAAGACCGGCTGCCCTTCTAAAGTCTGAAGGAGATTCGGATTGAGCGCTTCCACCATCCATGCGGTCATGGCGCCGTCAACCTCAAGGTCTGCCGTAGTAACAGGATCCCCTTTTTTATTATAGGCAACCACAATCCTTCCCATCCGCTCACGCATATCTTTCAGGTCGGTAGCAACCGCCAGGATAGCCATAATCTCCGAGCTTACGGCAATCCCGAATTTAGACTGCATGGGGAAACCGTCCATTTTTCCCCCGAGACCTATAATAATATTCCGAAGCGATTGAGCGCAAAAATCGATAATCCACCCCATTTCC
>DAOURD010000212.1:0-4173 GCA_030625295.1 Desulfobacterales bacterium
CCACTAGACCCTGAACCTAGCGCGTCTACCAGTTCCGCCACTTCGGCACGTGGGAAGGCAGAAAAAGGATTGATTTTATGCTAAGAATTTATTAGATAAACTGTTTTTGATCATTTGTCAAGGCTGATGTAAAGGGATTGAGCGTGCAGATTATAAACGATCTCAAGGAGATTTCTAACAGATTAGAGAATGCCGTTGTGACCATCGGCAACTTTGACGGGATTCATATAGGGCACCAGGCCCTTTTCAATCAGGTGATTGAAAAGGCGGAAACCATAGACGGCACCTCTGTCGTAATAACCTTTGAGCCCCATCCCATCCGCGTCATCACCTCCAACAAGCACTTCCCACTTATAACCCTACATGAACAAAAGGTTGAATTGATAGGCGCAACAGGCGTGGAGACCCTGATATGCATTCCGTTTACCCACGAGTTTGCGGCCACCCCTGCTCGCACTTTTGTCAAAGAAATACTGTGTGACCTGATTGGCATGAAAGCGATTGTCGTGGGGCAGGATTATTCCTTTGGGAGAAAGCGTGAGGGAGACATTTCCCTGCTCAAGGAAATGTCTGTAACCCATGGTTTTGAGGTGATCATTTCAGGATGGATTGAACTTGAAGGCGGTCGCATTAGTAGCACCGAGATCCGAAACCTGGTAAGAGAGGGCAGGGTTGCGGAAGCCGGGAAACTATTAGGGCGCCATTATCAGGTGCGGGGAACTGTCATGCATGGCTGGGATCGAGGGGGAAGGTTGTTGGGTTTTCCCACGGCAAACCTGATGCTACACGATGAACTCTGTCCCAAGATG
The DNA here is from genome assembly GCA_030625295.1 of Desulfobacterales bacterium. Taxonomy (GTDB): domain Bacteria; phylum Desulfobacterota; class Desulfobacteria; order Desulfobacterales. The sequence continues at coordinate 810 of DAOURD010000212.1, forward strand.
GGAGTATATGCCGTGACCGTGGAACACGATAAAACCCGGTACAAAGGCGTGGCCAATATTGGATACAGCCCTACCTTTCAGGAGGGTCGGTTTGGCGTGGAGGCTCACATCCTCGATTTTGACAAGGAAATCTACGACCAACCCATCCGTCTGAATTTTGTCCGTCGCCTGAGAGACGAAAAGAAGTTTTCAGGACCTGAGTCCTTGGCAGCTCAGATCAGGCAGGATATTGAAAAGGCCCGGGAGCTTCTGTCCAGCGAATGATTACACATCAATCCCTGGCCCAGACCTGGACTGTAGGCTATATGTGTCTATGAATATAAACAGAGCGCCAGGGCGGGCCGCAATCCTATAAAACGCTATGCCCGGGAACAAGAAAATCATCCTTTCTCTAATAACGGGGCTTCTGTTGTCTGGTATTGCCCTTTATGTCACCTTTAAAAATATTCCCCTTCCGGAGCTGGTGGGCTATTTGAAGACCGTGAATTACTGGTGGGTCATCCCTGCGGTGGCGATTGCACTGATGAGTTTTTTGATCAGGGTTGTCAGGTGGCAGCTTCTCCTCAGTCCGTTCAAGAAAACGAGCTTTTGGAATGCTCATCACCCTCTTATGATCGGATTCATGCTCAATTGCCTCTTGCCTGGCCGGATAGGAGAACTGGCCCGGCCGGCTATCTTTGGCAAAAAGGAAAGCGTTGCGTTTTCAAAGGTACTGGCTACGGTGGGCGCTGAGAGGGTCTTTGACGTAGTCGTGCTGCTCCTTTCTTTTGTCATTGTCCTTACCGCTGTTGAAATCAGCCCAACGCTTGATTTGAGGTTCGGCAACTATCATCTTAACAAGGCCACCCTTGAAATGCTCGGGATGACAACCCTGCAATTGTGTCTTGGACTGATTGCATGCATTGCCATGGTGAGTATCAGACGGAGTCGCAGGTTTATAAAACGCACGATTCTGGGCCTGCCGGGGCTACTCTTTTTTGCCGGCAACGACTTCAAGGAGAGGATCAGGGAGAAGCTTTGCGTAAAGCTCGTCCAAATTATCGATAACGTGGCTACCGGACTGGACCTGTTGAAGAGCCCCAAAATGGTTGGCCTTTGCCTTGGTCTTTCGTTCGTGGTATGGGCAGTGGCCGGGGTTTCTTATTACGTAATGGCCCTTGGCTGTCCGGGAATTGATCTCTCTTTTCTTGAAATATATGCGACGATGGTCATCCTTTGCTTCTTTATTTCGCTTCCCTCTGCCCCGGGTTTCTGGGGCCTCTGGGAAGCGGGAGGCGTGTTTGGGCTTTTAATCTTTGGTGTCTCCGCCAAAGAGGCCGCAGGATTTACCCTGACCAATCATGTTTTTCAGATGGTTCCTGTGATCATTATAGGTCTTATTTCATCGATTGTTACTGGCGTCAATGTCGTGCAGGTAGCCCGCACAAATATTGAGGAAAAAGGTGCCCGGATAGAGATGAACCAGGCCGTTTACACGGACGAGGTGCCACATGAATATCTTGAAGACTGTAAACTCCACGGAAAGTCCATGGATTAGGCTGAGAAGGGTTGTTTATGAGAACGACAACGGGCAGGTGCTGAACTGGGATTATATCGAGCGTGTTAATGCCCGTAGCTCAGTCCTTATCATGCCTCGGTTCAAGAAATCAGGGGACTTGATCTTCATCAGACAGTACAGGGTTATCTTGGACTGCTACGTGATTGGCTTTCCTGCGGGCGTTATCTCAGATGGTGAGGGCGTCGAGAAGTGTGCCCTTCGAGAACTCATGGAAGAGACCGGCTACACGGGAAGAGTCGTACAGATCTCGCCAGAGCTCACTCTCAACAGCGCATTGATCAAAGAGACAGCCCGTTGCGTGGTGGTGGAACTGGAGGAGAATGCCTCTCCAAAGGAACAGGAACTGGAGCCTTCTGAACTGATTGAAGTCCATCGGGTGAAAAAGGATCAACTGGGTGCCTTCTTCGAGCAGGCAGCCGCAAAGGGGGATATCATAGGCGGGGGCCCATGGTACATGCTAATGGCGACTCAATACCTGTAGCATTTTGGAATTTAAGAATTGCGGATTAAGGAATTTAGGAATTAAATATGGATGTTTTCCCCCAATTCCTCAATCCCCTAATTCCTCAATTAATCGATTATGAACTTTTTGGGCGCATGAGGCAGAATAACCGCAAATCTTTTTCTGAAAGCCTATATGAAGATTCGTACACTCCATCCCTGGGAACTTTCCTGTAAGGAAGCCATAGAGGTTCAAAGGCGCCTTACTGGCCAAGTTCGCCAGGTGCCGCTCAAAAAACCGGTAAAGACCATCGCCGGGGCCGATGTTTCTTATGCAAAACAGGGCACAGAAGTCTATGCAGCAGTACTGGTCTTCAGTTTTCCCGATCTTGTCTTGACCGATCAGGCCATGGCCGCTGGTATGGTGAAGTTCCCATATGTGCCCGGACTGCTGTCCTTTCGCGAGGCACCCGTACTGACAAAGGCCTTCAGGAAGATTCGCAGGAAGCCGGATGTGATTATCTTTGATGGTCAAGGGATTGCCCATCCCAGGGGGATGGGGCTTGCATCTCACATGGGTTTGATCCTGGACTGTCCAGGTATTGGCTGTGCCAAGACACGCCTTGTGGGAATGCATCCCCTGCTAGCTGAAACCAGGGGAAGTACGGTTCTGTTAACAGACCAGGGGCGGGTTGTCGGAGGGGTGGTGAGAACCCGGGACCGTGTTAAACCGGTCTTTGTGTCACCCGGGCACGCTATTACCCTGGAAGAATCAATCCGTTTGGTTCTGGATTGTTGCAGGGGATACAAGCTTCCTGAACCAACCCGTCAGGCGCACATTGCCGTTAGCCGGTTGCGCCTTGAAGGCGGTGGTCTGGCACTCGCACGTTGTTGATTGTTGGTAGTGTTTGTACTAAGCAGTAAATTTAGAGGCTGCGTCTCAATTGGAGTATTGGAGTGATGGAGTATTGGAGTGATGGGCATATATGGTTAAGTCGTTGAGTCGTTTTCAATCTAACTAGTGCTTGAACGAAAACCTCCGAAATTACAGTTTTCCTGTCATTGCGAGGGAGGTACGACCAAAGCAATCTCCTGAGAATAGAGAGATTGCTTCGTCGTTCGTTCCTCACTCCTCGCAATGACAGCTCGCAATTAAGGGTTTTCGTTCAGACACTAACTACTCGACCACTCAACTATTCAACCGAATTCCGAGATTCTACATATGACCACCTACCGCATCATATTTATGGGTACCCCGGATTTTTCAGTGCCAACTTTAAGGGCCCTTCGTGAAAACCAATATGACGTGCTTGCCGTGGTTACACAGCCAGATCGGCCGAAAGGACGTGGACGTCGCCTGGTTCC
>DAOURD010000089.1:0-5873 GCA_030625295.1 Desulfobacterales bacterium
GTCACTCCCGCGAAGGCGGGAGTCTATAACTAATTGAATTTACTGGATTCCCGCCTTCGCGGGAATGACAATAACCGAGTAATTTCGACTTTTTACGAGTTCATCAATATTGATAAGCAGCATTTGATATGAAGAAACGAATAAAAAACGTAAAGAGAAAAAAGTCACAGCCTAAACATGACAACTATTTACTGCGGATAAGGAAGGGTGAACGATTGTATAAATTCTACTATTTCCGTCCCACTGCCGGGCGTCGCGAGCATTTTGAATATCGAATATTAACAAAAGAAAAGACCGATGAAATGTTGGAAATGGTAAGCTATAATTTCAAGATCGTAAGCGGTGTCCCGCAGAAAAGCTCTGTCACCAGGGTTCCTGAGATTTCAAAAGACCAATTAGAGGATATTATTCAAAATGTCGTCAGAAAAACGAATACCGGTCCTGATGAGTTCGAGGAATTGGACGTTTCTATGTTTTCGACAATTGATGAACAACTTGAATTTCTAAAACAACAGGACAGGGTGGATACAATGTATATCATGTGAACGAATGGCAAGAAGGAGGGACATGATGAGTATGAATTCCGATTTCGATATCGCCGAAAAGGCATTGGCGCCCATGCTGGACTCAAAGCAGTTTTCCCATCGCATCAAGAATCGTGTCAAAACCATCCTGGACCACTTGGAGTATGAGTCGCAAGGATATTGATGATGTTATTTCGTTTTGGCATAGGCTCGTAAAGACTGTAAAAGAGATGGAAAGCCGCATCAAAACCGGCGTACTCCTTGTGGGATGTCCTGTGGACACCTCTATCGCCACCCAAGCATCTGCAAACGCCCTGGTGATGAAATACACCTTGTAGACAGGGAATTTGTCGAAATAGCTCACAAGGAAGGCTTGAAGGTTTTCATCTGGAATATTGATGAGCTGCATCTGGTCAAGCCTTACGCTGACATAGGCGTTGACGGAATCGGCTCCAATGACCCGCGAGTACTGGTCGAGTACTTCAGGTAACCCTCTTGTCTTTGATCAACATGGTTGACGGGTCGAGTACCAATACGGGATGATCTGAAGGCGTGCCCCCTCCCTTTAAGGCTCTCACATGGATCTCTTTTCCTTCGGGCTGGAGCTCTACAGCAACCTCGAACAGATCAGCAACATCTAAAAGCGGGGCCGGCATGCCGTCCGGGGCTGGCTTTTGATGGCGGTGTGTGCGCACGGCAAACCAGACACGCATGGAATAGTCTTTTGCAAGGGTTTTCAGATCGGAAAAGGACCCTCTCGCTGTTTCATCAAAAGGAAATCCGTCAATTAAGATCGTCTGGGGGAAGAATATGCCCTGCTCTGTAAGGTCGGCTATCCTCTCTTCCAGTTTGGGTACGCTGAAACTCTCCACCTTAAAGGTCATGATGAACCTGTGTGGGAGAATAGTCTCCCAGAGTTGGTCCATCTGCCTGACATTGTATTGATTTGCAATATTGCGGACAATCTCTTCGTACCAAAGACCAACCTTTTTCACAGGATCACACAGGCTGATATGGAGGACATTTTTGCTCTCCAGCATGCTGTTTAAGGCAAGTTGAACCAGAAAAGCTGTCTTGCCCACACCAGCGCGTGCCAGTATGGCACCAAATCCTCCTTTTGGGAGGAAGTCTTCGGTCTGGTATCCCATGAGCCTCAACGGGTTTCGGAGGATAAGATCTTTTTTAAGCATATAGAAATTCCTGTCCTTAAGGTATACGACTTTTGCCCGGGAAGAAGGCGATTCGATTGGTTTGACTAGTTCAGTTCGCTCTATTTGTTCAAGAATGTATTTATGCCGCATTCTTTTTTTCTTCTGCTCTCCTTTTGACCAGTTCTTCAGCGATCCCCTTCGGAACCTGCCTGTAGGTGAAAAACTCCATGGTAAATTGGGCCTTGCCTTGTGTGGCTGATCTCAGGGCCGTTGAATAGCCGAACATTTCTGCAAGAGGAACGTGGGCTTCAATAATACACATGGGGCCTTCGTCCTGTGTGCCCACTATCATTGCCCGGCGCTGATTCAAAGAACCCATGACAGCACCCTGAAACTCAGTTGGCGTTTCCACCACGACTTTCATGACGGGTTCATGAATAACTGGCTTGGCTTTGGCATAGCCTTCGAGAAACGCCCCGCGGGCAGCGGCCTGAAATGCCATATCAGAAGAGTCAACAGAATGTGACGCCCCGTCATTTATGACTAATTTGATGCCGGTGACAGGGAACTCCATCTTAGGCCCCTTAGTGAGGCATTTTCTAAAGCCCTTTTCACACGCGGAAATGAGCTGGGTGGGAATAGCGCCTCGAACGACCTTATTTTCAAACACAAAATCATCTTCGGTTGTTGGTTCCATGTACCCTGCCACACGACCGAACTGGCCGGCACCACCGGTCTGTTTCTTGTGCGTATAGTTGAACTCAGCCCTGGTAGTGATAGTCTCCCTATAAGCCACTTGAGGCATGCCCGTAGTGACCTCGGCGTCATATTCTCGACGCATCCGTTCCACGTAGACTTCAAGGTGCAGTTCTCCCATCCCGGAGATAACGGTGTCCCCGGTTTCATCACTCACATACACTTTGAATGTGGGGTCCTCCTTGGTAAAACGGGCAAGGGCTTTGGACACATTCACCTCGGCTTTGTTATCCTTTGGGACAATAGCAAGGGAGATGACAGGATCGGGCACATGCATGGATGTCATGGTCAGGCTGATACCAGGCGCTGCAAAGGTGTCCCCGGAAGCACACTCGATACCAAAAAGCGCCCCGATATACCCAGCAGGCATGACTAGGATATCTTCCATCTGGTGTGCGTGCATTCTGACCAGCCTGCCGATCTTGACCTTTTTTCCGGTGCGAGCATTTACGATCGTCTCCCCCTTGGAAAGCGTTCCCTGATAAACACGTACGTATGTGAGCTGGCCATACGGTCCGTCTTCCAGTTTGAAGGCAAGTGCAACAACCGGTTTTTCCGGATCAGAAGATAGCGTGACCGGTGTTTCATCATTGCCACTGTCGAGTGCCTCGGTTTCCACGTCAAACGGGCAGGGCAGCAGTTTTGTCACAGCGTCCAGGAGTGGCTGAATACCCTTGTTCTTGTAAGCAGAACCCATAAAGACCGGCGTCATATCACGCCTTAGTGTTGCCTTGCGAATGGCCTGAATAAGCAGGTCTTCGGTCACCTCATCCTCAAGAGCTGCCTCGGTGAGTTCATCTGAAAACATGGAAGCCACATCGATCAACTCCTCCCGCCTTTCCAAAGCTTCTGAAAGGAGATTCTCCGGTATATCTTCGATGCGTAAATGTTCTCCATTTTCACCATCAAAATAGATTGCTTTCATTGTGACAAGGTCTACAACCCCATTGAAGCCTGCCTCCAGACCAAGAGGGATCTGCATGGCTACTGCATTGTGCCCCAACTTGTCTTTGAGCTGCTCAATGACCCGAAAGGGGTTTGCCCCGCTCCTGTCGCATTTATTGACAAAGGCTATACAAGGCACCTTGTATCTAGCCATCTGCTGGTCCACAGTAATAGACTGAGACTGAACTCCACCTACAGAACACAGAACCAGTATTGCACCGTCGAGTACCCTTAAAGATCGTTCAACCTCTATGGTGAAGTCGACATGGCCGGGCGTGTCTATGATGTTGATCTCATGATCCTGCCATTCACAGTGGGTTGCAGCAGAGGTTATGGTGATACCACGCTCCTTCTCGAGTTCCATGAAGTCCATGGTTGCGCCGATACCGTCTTTTCCTTTCACGTCGTGGATGGCATGTATTCGCCTGGTATAGTAGAGTATCCGCTCGGTAAGCGTGGTCTTGCCCGCATCAATATGTGCACTGATGCCGATATTTCTCACTTTATGAATGTCGTTTTTCATGCTACTGTTTTTCCCTAGCCCTAGCCGAAAGTGTTGTAAACGTCCAGGAATTTCTACAACCCATTGGGATTATAGCTATTTATTGGCCCTATTCCAGGCCCCAACAGGGAATATTGGAATAATGTGGAACATAAAAAGATAAAAATCCTTTAAAATCCATTATTCCAGCATTAGCGCTATGGTTGCGCTCTCCGAGGCGTAGGCTCGTGCCCCTACGAGCCGGAGGCCTGACGGCTTGAAAACATTACACTTCGTGTCCACTATTCCAGCATTCCAATTGCAGAGCGAAGCGAAGCTCATCGTTTTTTGACGAACACCATGGTGATTCAGGTCAACGTTTTTCCAAATAAAAAACCCCCTCATTTCGAGACACTCAACAGATGGGGGATCAGCTTTACAATGTGCCAATTTTGTAGAGACCAAACTTTATATGTACTAATTGCCGCCTTGTCAAGAAAGAACCTCATCGTTCGCTTATTAAATTCGTACTTAGATTAATTCTTATATCGACCTAAATCTTTATCCCGTTTTGGTTTCATGTTTCAGGGCACATGTAGGTTTCAGGTGTTCCCGCCGCGGCGGGATTCAGGTGTCAGGACAGACGGAGGTGTCAGGTGTCAGTGTTCAGGTGTCAGTTCTTGCAGTTCCTGAAACCCGACACCTGACACCTCAATCCTCGGAAGAGTCCAGGGAAGAGTCCAGGGTCACATCTTCATTTGTCATTTAGGAAAAGAGTGCGGGGTCCTTTGGGGGGAAGTTTGGAAACGCTCTTTAGTTTTACAGTATCTAAGTAATCCTTTTAGAGCCGGTTCATGATGGCAGGAAAGTTGAGGATAGAGGAATTTAGCTCATAGCTGATAGCTGGAAAGTAGGAGACATCCATGGGCGGTAGGTTTGGAAAACATGGCGATGCCAAATGATCCGTTTCTATCTCTCACAGAGCCCCCAGAGGCCCAGAGTTTTTGCGCAGATTTCATGACCCCAGAGGAATAGGCTGCCGCATTGCACCCCAGTACGATAGTTCCTACGGGGCAGGCAGGGCAGGGACGGGAAATCAGCTCAAACTGGCATCCAGCTATCGCAGGACATATTGCCTCAGACAAGCGTTCATGTTTCTGATCAGGATTACAATATCCCAGACGACTTACGCCACAAAGTATCTGGAGGAGAAGCCCTCCTTAACGAATTAAGCACGTTCTGCACGAACGTCGCGGTCATTCCGGTCATAGACTGAAACCGCTATCTATCCGGCCAGTTAAGAGGCTGGACAGATGTCTCTATTGCGAAAACGAGCGATAAGGTGACAAAAAGTGCTGATAAAGGGGATGTGCTCATGCCCAGAAAACCAAGTTATGAAGAATTGGAGCAAAGGGTCAAGGAGCTGGAAGAAGAAGCTCTTGAGCACAAGCAGGTTGAGGAGCGGCTGCGACGCCATGCGAACGAGCTCAATCAGGAACTGAGGCAGTTCGCTTATGTGGCCTCACATGATCTGCAAGAGCCGCTGGATGTGGTGACGAGATATCTCCGATTTGTCGAAGCACGCTACAAGGGGCGGCTTCATTCGGATGCCGATGAGTTCATAGCTTCTGCCGTGGATGGTGCAAACAGGATACAAAGTATCATCACTGACCTGTTGGCCTATTTGGGAAAAGATGGATGACTGAAAAGAATAAGGACAAGCTAAAAAATCAGCGTGTGTTTCAGCATACAAGCGGACGCTACATCCTGCTCACAAAGGCAGGCAAGGCAGTTTCCTTTCTCCAGGTTGCTTACCCCGTGCGTCATACATTATCGCTTCATGCTCTGGATCCCCTTGTGAAAAACCTAGGAAAGAAAATTTGAAGTATCTTGGCGGAGATATGGGTGGCCCTTTAATATCCTTTCATGCTACAGTCCGAGGTCGAGTTCAAGGTGTCTTTTTTCGTGCCTTTGTACGACGCCACGCTACGGCTTTAGGGCTAACCGGGTATGTAC
>DAOURD010000169.1:0-4531 GCA_030625295.1 Desulfobacterales bacterium
GATAACTCAAGTTCGACGAGTTATCGGGTTAACACTCCAGGCAACCGCGAAGATTGCCGTATTGAACGTTGGGGGGATACTCGACCGTGTTCACAGGAATAGTGACCGAGTCCTCGCTGTTTTGCATGAGCCAGAACAGGACGACCCATCCCACAGCGGCATTCATGGATACAGACATGAAGATGATTTGGTCGCTGATTTGATCGCAGAAGAAGTCCGAGAGACTTATCCTGCCAGGAAGACTTGATGATGGCAAACCCCAAAGTACCTATGTGTTGAACGGCATGGCTTTGTGCGCTGTATTCGTCCATAGGGAGGGTTTGTGGAAAACATGCTTTAGAGACAGACTTCGAGAGATTATCATACCTGCTATAACTTCGCATTTCAGGGATAAAGTGTGAAAGTGTAGATTTCATCATTTTGCGACCGGAGGATCAGAATCTGGGGACTATAGATCTCGTTCAGCCATCTCCACTCAAAAAGCAAATTTCCGGGCTGTTGATTTCTAACTATACATCTGTACTGCAACATTCCCAAGAAACTCTTGTGATTTCATAATGATATCTATACACTGAACTAGGTCTTAGCGATACCAAGCACGCGCCTTATCTGAAGTGAGACCTGCTTCGCCTACCTGGTATATTTCATCCGTTGCTTTCATTCAGAGCGAATCCGCTTCAGCCCAACCGCTTGACGAGTGCGCCTATCATTTTCCCGTACTCCACACATTCATCACGAACCTCTTCGTTCGGGGCTCCCACTGACACGGGGCCGTAGTGGTTCCCTTTTTGGACACCCTGAACGATCATTCCGTGGATCAGCAACCCTTGAAGGATACTCAAAATGGTGGTTTCGTTCCCGCCGCCGATCATTCCCGACGAGGTAAAGGCTCCCCCAGCTTTTCCAACCAGCTTCCCATAACATTGAATGCTTTTGTCCATGAGGGCTTTGACCTCTCTTGCCATAACTCCAAAATACGTAGGGCTACCTATTATTATGCCATCGGATGAACGCAGGTCTTTAATTGTGGTATTTTGAACCTTTTTCAGATCAACATCGACATCACTCAATGAATCCAGTCCCTCTTTGATGTAATCGGCCATCTCCTTCGTATTACCAGATTTTGAAAAGTAACTTATCAGTACCTTTGACATCTGAACCCTCCTTTTTCTTGCGCGGACAAAGATATGCCGGCTCAAAAAATCCGTTCTTACCAAATATGGCACGCACGATTGCCGTCTCTAGTTCCGGGCTGGGCGTCCACCTGTACTTGGCGTCATAACGCTTTTTAGCAAAGAGGTGCTTAGCATCAATGACCTGCCGAGGCTGTTCTTCCGGCAACACAGGAGGGAAGAGATCGACAGCCATCCTCCGCGTCTTTTCCTCTTCAACAGCATCAATCCGGCCTTCAGAATCCAGGGATAGGTAGTTGTACTCAATCTTTAAGATCTCTACAGGCTTTCGATTTTCCACCTCGTATGCCACCAGGGCATACCGCACACGCTTGTCGGCATACTGTGGAAGACGTTCTTCTGGGTTGCGACGAAGCAACCGGTCATACCTTGCCACGGCAAGACGCTGTAATGAATCATCATCGTTGATGAGAAAGATTCGTAAGCCTACGCCCATTGTGCTCTATCGATAAGTGATGCCCAGCAATTGACGTTGTCCTTGGAAAACTCAGTATTATTATTCCTGCTTTGCATCCCGATATCTTATGGGCAGAGCCATTCCTTCGTCAGTGCCGCAAGCCTTCTCTCTGTGATGGCAGCGCGAATCCGGCGCATCAATGATTCCACAAAGTACAAATTGTGAATGGTCGCCAGGCGTATCCCCGAAAGTTCCTTGGCCACAAATAGATGTCTAAGATAAGCCCTGGAGTAATTGCAACAGGTATGGCAATTGCATCCTTCGTCAATCGGGCGAGGATCATCCTTGAATTGCGCGTTAAGGATATGTATCCTGAACCGCTCCGCCTTTTTGGCAAAGAGAGTCCCGGTGCGGGCCATCCGCGTCGGTGCAGCGCAGTCGAACAGATCAATCCCTCGCTTTACCACCTCAAATATGTCCCCTATTTCACCGATTCCCAGAAGATGCCGTGGTTTGTCTTGTGGCAGAAGCGGGATCGTCCATTCCAGGACCAGGTGCATCTCCTCCTTAGACCTGCCGAGAGAGCCCCCGATGGCATGGCCGTCAAAGCCCTGGTCTGCAATGAATGCAGCACTCTGTTGCCTCAAATCCCGGTACGCCCCGCCCTGAACGATTCCCAGGAGGGCTTGACTGTTGTCAGAAGTGCGCTGGAATTTCGCTAATGCACGGACGGCCCAGCGGTGTGTCCGCTCCATTGCCGCTCTGGTGTAATGGTAATCGTGGAGTGGCGAGGTGCACTCGTCCAGGACCAGGATGATATCTGCACCGAGTTTGCGCTCTATCTCCATGACGCGCTCAGGCGTGAACCGATGTGGCGAGCCGTCCAGATGTGAGATGAATTCGACCCCATCCTCATCCACCCTCACTAACGGCTTTCCTTTTCTCGAGCTGAAATGCCCTCCGCGGTCTTCCTCCTCGGGGAAGATCGGTGCGATCTTCCCCACCCCATGTTCTTTGCCTGCACCGAGGCTAAAAATCTGAAAGCCGCCAGAGTCGGTCATCAACGGTCCTTCCCAACCTATGAATCGATGCAGCCCTCCCATCCTCTCTATTAGATCTTCGCCGGGTTGGAGGTGGAGATGGTAGGCATTGGTGATAATGACCTGGTTTCCGATCTTGCGAAGATCCTCCATTGATACAGCCTTCACCGTTGCTTGTGTGCCGACAGCAACGAATGCGGGCGTTTCGATAACACCATGAGGGGTAACCAGCTTCCCGGCCCGCGCCTCCCCTTCCTTTGCTAACAGATCAAATGCAAACATCATCCCCGGTCACAAGTATAATATTCTCTCGCCCGCTCCCTCCGGTCACTCGAGCACACAGAGATCGCAGAGATTATTTCTTTGGCCTGATTCTCAGTGCCTCTGTGCACTCTGCCTGCCCCGTAAGGAGGAACGACTGTACTGGGGTGAGAGATAAAAATACCAACGTGATCAATTACAAAACTTCAGTAAAAAATGGTCAACGTCCGGTGATAAGGCTTTACCTTGAACTCTGCATGCTGGCCCAGATTCCACAACATCCAATCGATCTCGAAGGCTCTCAATCCCTTTCCCATCCGCTCCAATTCCTGCCGGATCAGTTCAACCGCCCAGATGGTGTTTGCCCTGATCTCGACCTCATCAGGACATCCCGCCTTAAGGTAGATTTCTTGATCCACCTTTTGCGCCAGGGCTTGTGCGTAATCGAGGATTCCCAGATGACGTAGCACCTGGGGTAGCTTGTAATCGGCGAACGCGGTGAGCTTGTCGATATCCGTAAAGCCCCCCCAGTCTTTACCATCGAATGCTCCATAGAGATCAGCAGCAAATATCTGCGCGCGCTTATAGAAAAAGACTTTGTGACCCTGGTATTCTGCAACGTCTCGAAACGATGCCAATTTTTCCACTAACAACCTGACCAGTCGTATTGCCGACCCCCCGGCACTTTCCACTAACTTCAGGGCCTGCCCTTCATACTCTTCAAGCAGGACCTGCCCCAGTTCGTTGAGTATCTGCAAACGATGTTCCAGGAGCGGCAAATCCCCTTGCCCACCCAAAATCTCTTTCAATTTACTTGGCATGAGCTCGGCCAGATAATCGGCCTTGATGACCGGAGCCCCTGACTTGATAGCCTGTTTAAGAGCGGCGGCCAGAGCATAATAGCCGGAAAGCTTTCTCGATTCGTATTCGATTTCCCACTTAACCTTTCCTGGTGCGGGCCAGAAGCAAAAGTTGAGGCTGTCCAGGACAAGAAGGTAAGAGACCGTGGCCTCGCCACTGCCACTAAAGTGGTAGAGGCGGTTCCAGCGCGGCACTTGGATCTTATCTACAAGCACTTTCCGTGAGAAACGGCCTAAGGCTTGCTTGTTAATCTGCACCTGGCGGCTCTTTTTTGCTATATTTTTTGCTGTCTCAAGTACTTCCCACATTCTTCGGGTGCATTACCTGTTTGTTAATTGCCTTCTCATTTTCCCCCAACCTGTTTTAGCACAAGAAAATAAAGTGTTCCATCATGCTTCATGTGACCTGCTGCGGTCTCGGCATACGGGCCACTTCCCCAAAAGAGATCTGCCCGTCCCGGTCCTCGGATTGCTCCACCAGTATCTTGATTGAGGACAAACCTGCCAAAGGTTTCCCAGGACTGGATGGTACCATCTTCGCTCACTAAAGGTTTCTCGGTTTGGATAAAGGCGAGTGCGCCCTTTGGGAAGAGGCGTAGGTCAGTAGCCACAGAACGGCCAGTAGTCAGAGGCACCTCAATGGCCCCCATGGGGCCCTGATCAACCAGCCTGAAAAAGACGTAGCTTTCGTTGTGATTGAAGACGCGCGCCATCTCCTCGGGATGATTTCTCAGGTAGGCACGTATCTGCTGCATGGACATTTCCTTCTCAGAAATACTC
>DAOURD010000307.1:0-3316 GCA_030625295.1 Desulfobacterales bacterium
CAGGGGGGCACGGCGCACAGTGTAAAGACCTCCTTCCTGCTTCCCGAACTCGGCCAGGGCCTTTTCCCCCAGTTCTATGGCAATATCTTTTATTGCGCGACCTTCGGTCTTGATCTCAAACATCTCCGCCATGGAAAGAAGCTTCTTCTCATCCTTGATCGTATAGTCGGATTCCCCCTTGGCTGCGGCTATAAATCCCAGGGTTGTTTCAAGCCCGTGATCCATATGAGCTGAAGCACCGCCTGCTATCATGCGGCAGAAGTTACGCGCAGCCACTGTTGAAGCTGTTGCCCCGCAAATACCGATCGACTCTGGCACATCCTCGATAATCATACACGGCCCAAAGGAACAGATGCGGCAGCATGTTCCGCCCTTGCCAAAGAGACACGGCTGAATCGCCTTCTGTGCCATCCGCTGCATGTAAGTAACCACGCCGTTCTTGGCGGCCTCCCTGGCCACCTGCATACTCCCTTCACAATCGATCCCTGGGCAACCAACTACAAAAAGCGGCCTCCTCTTCCTCTCCATTTTCAATCCTCCGGTCTGTATAATCTGCGTAATCTGCGTAATCTGCGGACCCTCAATCCTAAATCGTTGCCTTTGCCGCCTCCACCGTGTTCCTCATCAGCATGGTGATGGTCATGGGGCCCACACCCCCTGGTACAGGCGTAATAGCCGATGCCTTTTCCTGGACCGCATCAAAGTCAACGTCGCCTACCAGAATCGCCTTGCCCTCTGGCGTCTTGCCGATACGATTGACACCCACGTCGATCACCACGACTCCTTCTTTCACCATATCCGCAGTGATTGTCTTAGGACGACCCACTGCCACGATCAGGATGTCTGCCATTTTCGTAAAGTCTGCCAGATCTTTTGTCCCTGTGTGGCAAAGGGTCACAGTGGCGTTTCCTCCGGAAGGTGGCTGCATCATTATGTTGGCTATTGGTTTACCCACGATATTGCTTCTTCCAACCACCACCACGTGTTTGCCCTCCGTGGTAATATCTGAGCGCTTCAGAAGCTCCATGATCCCATGGGGCGTGCAGGGTAGAAAGCGGCCAGTGCCGATCATCAGTTTGCCCACATTGACCGGATTGAAGCAATCCACATCCTTGTCAGGATCGATGGCATAGATCACGCGCTCGGCATCAATATGTTTCGGCAGGGGAAGTTGCACCAGAATACCATGGATCTTTGGATTATCGTTCAATTTTTTCACGAGTTCCACCAAATCGGCTTCTGAGGTATCAGCAGGAAGATCTGTCCTCTCAGAATAAATGCCAAGCTTGTTGCAGGCTTTTTCCTTTTGCCCCACATAAACCTTTGAGCCCGGGTCCTCACCTACTAGAATGGTGGCCAATCCCGGTGTCACACCATGCTCTTTTTTTAGTTCCTCTATTTCCCTGGCAATTTCTTCACGAATCTGCTTGGAGATCTCTGTTCCTTTAATCAGCTTTGCTGCCATGATAGATCCTCCTTTCTAAAATAACCCTTTCACTTTCCCGGTCTTCACATCCACATCAACGCGACGAAAGGCCGGGTTTGAGCAGGTTCCCGGCATCAGGCTAATCTCACCCGCGCATGGGCACAGAAACTTGGCTCCGGAGTAAATCAGCACGTCGCGAATGGGCAGCATCCAGCCTTTAGGAACCCCCTTGAGGGCCGGGTCGTGGCTGAGGCTCAGGTGGGTCTTCACCATCATGGTGGTGTAGTCGTCAAACTTAGAGTCTGCTTCAAGCATCTTGGCCTTGGCCTCCGCTTCAGGGCTCCAGGCTACTCCGTCTGCTCCATAAACCACTTTGGCGATTTTTTCAACCCGCTCGCGTAGTTTCATTTCTGCGGGATACAGGAAATTGAAGTCATTCTCGTCCTCGCAGGCATCCTTCACCGCATCAGCCAGCTCCAGGGCCCCCTCACCCCCGTCGGCCCAATGGGTAGAGACTGCGCACCGCACACCAGCGGCCTCTGCGGCGATTCTCACTATGGCGATCTCATCCTTGGTATCGGTGGCAAAAGAGTTTATGCACACCACGGGATTGATGCCGGCCGTCTTTATAATATTGATGTGATGCAACATGTTGGGAATGCCTTTTTCGAGCAACTCGAGATTTTCCCTGGTGTACTCTTCAGGCAGGGCCAGCCCTGCAACCACCTTGGGACCACCTCCGTGCATCTTTAAAGCCCGAATCGTGGTTGTAAGGACGGATACGTGGGGCTTGAGGCCACTGTACCGGCATTTGACGTTCCAGAATTTTTCAAACCCTATGTCAGCGCCAAAACCGCTTTCCGTCACATGGTAATCAAACATCTTGAGGCCAATCCGGTCAGCAATGATCGAAGACTGACCAACTGCAATGTTGGCAAAAGGACCGGCATGGACCATACAGGGCTGGTACTCAGCGGTGCTCATGAGAGTGGGGTGGATGGTACTGCGCATCCAGGCGGTCATTGCACCCCCTACCTCCAAATCGCACGTGGTCACCGCATTGCCCCCCTTGTCGAAGGCCACAGTGACCTTGTCCAATCTTTCACGCAGATCTGCCAGATCCCTCACGATCGACAGAATAGCCATGAGCTCGGAACTTACCGCAATCCCGAACCTGGACTGCATGGTAAAGCCGTCAAAACGCCCGCCAATGCCTATGATAATATTGCGAAGGCTCTGGGCGCAAAAATCAATAATCCAGCCCATCTCCACCCTGGTAGGGTCGATGTCCAGACGACGCATGCCGGTGAGCCTTTGCAGTTGCTCGTCATTGTAGTTACGCTCGTGCTGCATTCTGGCCGTGAGCGCCACCATGGCCAGATTGTGGGCATTCATGATATCATTGATATCACCGGTCATGCCCATGGAAAACCTTGTCATGGGGATGAGCAGGGCATTACCCCCGCCTGCAGCGGTTCCCTTGATATTCATGGTGGGACCACCCGAGGGCTGGCGCAGACAGCCTCCGACATTCAACCCGCGCTTGCCCATGCCCTCCATAAGTCCTACAGCCGTCGTGCTTTTACCCTCGCCAAGGGGAGTGGGAGTAATGGCAGTCACCTCGATGTACTTGCCGTCCGGTTTGTCTTTGAGCCTCTCGATAATCTTCATGAAATCGAGCTTGCAGAGTCTGGCGTAAGGGATAATCTCGTCCTTTTCCAGTCCCAGTTTTTCGCGCCAGTCATCTGGCGTTGGCATGTTTTTTTCGGCTTCTTCGGAAATCTGCCAGTCCTTATACTTGGTTGGATCAAAAGCCATGGCAATCCTCCTTCTGTTTATGTCTTGGAAATTCGTAACTACTCAGGTTGTCAGGTTCACGGTTCACGGTTG
>DAOURD010000378.1:0-2646 GCA_030625295.1 Desulfobacterales bacterium
TCCGCCACCCATAGTGATGGCAATGAGCACAAGGCCAAAGGCTGAAATAATGCCCAAAATGGTTGCGATGTCCATAGGTCCTCTCCTGCTGCTTCCTTCCCCTAACCCCAATACTGTTGAATTAAGGGGTCGGTTTGAAAAAATCCCCCTAAATCCCCCTTCCCGCCTGCCAAGGCCACGTAGGGCATGCAGCTTACATGCTAGCGTACCTGGCAATGGCGGGCAGGTACAAAAGGGGGACTTTCAAAAGCTCCCCCCTTTCTTAAAGGGGGGCTGGGGGGGATTTATCGGGACGGCAGGGAGTTTCAATTGATCCTTAAGTCAACAACATTGGGGGTTAGGCCTGCCTGCCACAGCGAGGCACGAGCGGGCAGGGGGCAGTAGGGGAAGAACCTATGGACATCGCAACCATTTTGGGCATTATTTCAGCCTTTGGCCTTGTGCTCATTGCCATCACTATGGGTGGCGGAATCAAGCTTTTTATCAATCTCCCTTCCGTGATGATTGTGGTGGGCGGGACCATGGGTGCCACCATGGTTAACTATCCTTTGAAGGAAGTACTGGGTGTCTTGCAGGTTGTGAAAAATGTGTTTTTCAAGAAGGCGATGTCAGGCAGGGATATTATCAAACAATTCATAGAGTTTGCTACCAAGGCACGTCGCGAGGGGATCCTGTCATTGGAGTCTGATATCAAGAAGGTTGGAGAAGACTTTATAAAGAAAGGGGTTCAGCTTTCTATCGATGGCCTGGAGCCACAGTCAATTCGGGAGATTCTTGAAACCGAGATTACGTTCATACAGGATCGGCATCGAAAGGGAGCAGAAATCTTTACAACCATGGGGACTTTTTTTCCTGCCCTCGGCATGGTCGGCACCCTCATCGGGCTGGTACAGATGTTACAAACCATGAGTGATCCAAGTAGTATCGGACCGGCCATGGCAGTGGCGCTTTTAACCACCTTTTATGGTTCTATCATGGCCAACATTGTGTGTATGCCCATGGCCGGAAAACTCCGGACCCGCAGCGGCGAGGAGGTCCTGATAAAGGAGATGATAATTGAGGGGGTCATATGTCTTTCAAACGGAGAAAACCCCCGTATTGTGGAGCAGAAACTCCATGCGTTCTTACCCCCAGGTCAGCGGGAAGCACAGTTCAAATAATAGTATCTCGGAATTTCTACAACCTATTGAAATGGTGAATATTTATAGACGCTATTGCAAATACGATCAAGGAATAATGGAATAATTCCAATTGTGAGCGAAGCGAACGGGTGTAAATCAAGATTGTTGGTTATTGAGTTCAATGGCCAGGTGTCAGTGTTCAGGTTTCAGGTTTCAGCTCTTTAAGTTTCTCAATCCTGACACCTGAAACCCGAAACCTGACACCTTTTCCCCAAAACTAAATACGCAGCAGACGGACACGGATTTTCTCATTGCCAACAGCCGTGATTTACACTCCCCTTAACTTTAGATACTCTCTTACTGCGACTGGTTCTATCAGGCCCCCAGAGACGGACAAGGATGATCCGGATCGCTAGAAAACCGAACAGACAAACGAGCAGTCGTTCCCAGTGGCTGCCCATGACGAGATAAAACCCAAACAGAACCACCCCCAAGCGCCCAAAGAAACTCAACAGACTTAAAAAGGCAGGCCGTCGCGCTGTGGGGAGCCGCCGGACCGTCAACCACAGGCCACCGAAATAGAATATCCCGAGTCCCATGCCTGCCGTAAGAGCCAGCATAAGCGGTAAGAGCTCACCCATACCCCTGCTCCTCTTTGTCCTCCCCAATCATGTTTCGCTCACGCGTAACCCAGAACCAGGCATTCAGGCAACCAAGCACGATGCCGATGATAAGGAGCATAAGGGTCCACGAATAGCGGCTTGGCCATCTTAGATCTATCCACACGCCCAATGCGATGCCTACCAATGTGGGGATGGCTACCGACCACCCGACGAGGCCAAACATGCCCAGCCCGAACCAGACACTCCGGTCCTTTTGACGACGCGCCCTTATCTTGCGGGCTTCTTTGGCCCCTACCGTCTGGCTCAGTTGTTCGCCTGTTCGGTAAAGCTTTTTTTTCACGGGCTTGTCTACCTAGTCTCTGAACGAAAACCCTTAATCCGGAGCCGTCATTGCGAGGAGTGAGGAACGAACGACGAAGCAATCCCTTTCTTTTCAGGAGATTGCTTCGGTCGTACCTCCCTCGCAATGACAGGAAAAGTATAATTTAGGCAGTTTATCCGAACTTGCTGAGAAGTCACTATTTTTCCAACTCCATAAATCGGCGAATAAAATTCGCCTCGAGTTTGGCAAATGCGGAACGGGCCATCTTCTCCCGATCGTCAAGGACTCGAAAGCTTTTTTCAACCGTTTGTTTCAACGTTCCCAGGTCAGGCCCACGCACAGCATTTCTAGTTGATACCAGGACCTCCTGGCCGCACTTGATCAGGATTCCCTGGTCAAGCGCTAGAAATTCCTCCCGGCCTTTACCTGATTCAAAGGAAAGAAGCCCCGGAACAAGCGCCGCTACGAAGTCAATGTGGCGTGGCAAGAGGCAAAAAGAACCGTTTTCAGCCTCGGCAATCACCTTGGTTACTTCTTCGTCGATGAGAACTTCGGTTGGGAGTAGCACCTTGAGTTTCAT
>DAOURD010000337.1:0-3000 GCA_030625295.1 Desulfobacterales bacterium
ACAAAACCACAGGCGAAGCGAATGAGTTCGCGCCCCTTGGTGTGAGGTTGTACTTGGGCGGCTGTACGTACGGCTGCCTTTATTGTTATGGGCCCCAGACACTGAGACGAACCCGGGAGGCTTTCGAGAATCACGCCAGACTCAGGCCAGACATCCTCAGATGTCTTGAGAGAGATGCCCAAAGAATCAGAGGGGATGACAGAGAAATACTAGTCACCTTCAGCTCTGATCCTTACCAGCCTCTTGAAACGAAGTTGGGCTCGACAAGGCAGGCCATCCAGATTCTGATTAATTACAGGTTGCGGGTTATGATTCTGACAAAGGGCGGAATGCGTGCTGCTAGAGATTTCGACTTGTTGGAGGCTTATGACAGATGCAGTTTCGGAACCTCACTCGTATTCACGAACCAGGCCGATGCCTCACAGTGGGAACCAAATGCGCCCCCCAGTAGCGGATAGGATCGAGGCGATGAACCAGGCGCACGGAAGAGGCATTAAGACATGGATGTGCCTGGAACCTGTCATTGACCCTGACCAGGCCCTGGACTTGATAAAAATGCTTCATCCAGTTGTAGACCATTGGAAAGTAGGTATTCTCAACTACCGTAAACTGCATAGACCGGTGAACTGGATACAGTTCAGGGAAGGTGCCAGGAAGCTCCTGGACTCGCTTGGAGCGGATTACCATCTCAAGCAGAGTTTGACAGGAAGAAAAGAGGGGACGGCGGTCAATCGAAAAGAAGACGGGTGACAAACGTACAAAAGAATATAAGTTGTTTTTTTGTAGTGGCATTTGATAGGCAGTATGCACGCCAAGGAAATCACGAATACGGCACTTTTTTCGACAACTTTGAGATTCCCGATTATTGGGGCGTCGGCAACTTACGACAGCCTCACCCTGAGCTTGTCGAAGGGACGCCTGGATCTGAGGCATCCTCAGCTTTTGCAGCGTTAGGGTCAGTGTTGAACTCTGCTACCACGAAAGTGTGATCTGAAGGCTTCTTGGCTAACCTCGGCGTTATGTCGATCCATGCGCGGGTCGATTTGTCGGCAAGGCCTTTAGCAGCCCATATGTGGTCAACGCGCCATCCAAGACCTCGACTTGCGGCATTAGGGATTCGATAGTCCCAAAAGGTGTATATCTTGTCTCTAGACTCATGCCGACGCAATATGTCCACAAAACCCCACGCCTTAACAGCGGCAAGAGCGTTGTGTTCGTCGGGATGAAACCCCACGTTTCCAAGAAGCCTTTCTGGATCGTACACATCGATGGGCTCTGGGGCCACATTGAAATCACCCAGCCACAGGAGAGGCATGTCAGGGCTGAAGCGCTGCTTAAAATAATTGAGGAGACGCCTAAGCCAATCGAGTTTGTATTGGAATTTTTCCGAGTCTGGAGCGTATCCTTGAGGGACGTAAGTATTCACAATAGAAATCCCGCCAATCTCAGCTGTAATCAGCCTGGCCTCCTCTCCAGCCCTGTCACCGCCAAAACCGAATGAGACTGACTCCGGTTCAGCCCTGCTTAAGATGGCTACGCCGTTGTAAGATTTTTGCCCCCAGAAGGCACAATGGTACCCGAGGTTCTCAATGGGCTGACGCGGAAAGTCAACGTCTTGTACTTTAGTCTCCTGAATACACAGAACGTCTGGGGATTCTTTTTCCAGCCACTGCAGCACCCCGGCAAGACGAGCCCGGATTCCATTTGCGTTAAAAGTAGCTACCTTCATCTCCGACGAGTTAACCCTCACAGGCCCCTGACATGTCAAGCAAAGGGGTCGACTTTCTGTTTGACTCTTGTCAAGAATGACTAGAGCTTACGCAATCGCGGAACATGGTCGAACCACGCCAACTATCAGACATTGTGTGAAGCCCGGGAGCAGATCTCAATACTGGACATCATATCGCAGTCAGTTCGTTGATTGCCTGAACACGTTTACTCTCTTTTCTTGAATCCCACGAAAACCCAGTATAACAGCCATCCCAGCACCACCGGCCCGATACCGACGTAGAGAAACATGACCTGATCCTTTCGCCAAGGTTGAAAATACGCGGCAGTGAGTGCTGGAAAAATGGCCGAAGCTGTAACGGCCATCCGGATTTTCCCCGACAGTCTGATCTTCGGCTCAGCCGCCCGTTGCGGTTGCCGTCGGGCATTCATCCGCGGTATGAAAAGCACACCCAGGACAATTGCCAAAATAATCAATATTTCCTGTAATCCGAACATTCGCATCTTCCCCAGAAACAACCGATTTGTAACAGATTAGGACCTGTAAAACAAGGCGTTTAGGATGCTTGAACCGCAAAAGCAAACAGTTCATTACCAATGGTCCGTTTGCCCCACCTCTATTTATTCAGCGATGTTTCTCTGCGGTTGAATCCTCACTGTATTTTTGCTAAAAACCTGAAAGGCTCGTCTATTGTGGATCATCTAATCTACCAAAAGGAGAAACGATATTTATGATGGATCAGACATTTAATGCTACGGAAATAAAAGTCGGTTATCATCCGGATGGTTATAGAATCGACAAGACCGCCTCGCCGATGAATCGCTATACCAAATGGCAAATTATGCGGGGCAATAATTGGTGTAATCCGAAGGCCGTCAGTTTCCATGCCTTACCGCAGCAAGGCTGGTTTCAAATAGACAAATTTGACTGGGATAACAGTCCTGTTACTAAAAAGTAGGTCAATTCGATGGGGCATATAGGGAGACATGCAGAAAACGCGGGGTCAGGACTACACGGGCTCTTGCCCAAATCCCTTTTCGCTTGAGCCAAAACGTTTTTTGATAAATCTAAGCCTTGCTCCAGCGGGTATTGGGGACGGGCGGGTATTGGGGACGTTCTCAACATTTAAACTTTGGGTTGCTATTAGGGAACTATTGGGGGACCTTGCTTTATGTTGCTGATGATTGATAACTTTAAATGTTGAGAACGTCCCTTATGTTGCCTTACTGTAATGTTCTGCCTGCCTTTGGCACAGATAAACCTGCGTGATG
>DAOURD010000062.1:0-6286 GCA_030625295.1 Desulfobacterales bacterium
AGCATTAATAAAAAAGGGAGGGAGATATTAGAATGAAAACAGCAGGAAATAAATTCAGTTTGTTCGTTGTCTTTATGGTCGTGGTGACCTTACTGGTGGTGTTCACCGCATGCAAGAACGATACTCCAAAGCAGGATGTTACCAAGAACGATGCCCCAAAGAAAATCGAGGCAGGGAGTCTTGAAGACATCGGCCTGTCCGAACAGGATATCATCGACAGTTATATCTATATCCTGGCGCGGTATCTTGTGATCCGCCAGGAGCATATCGACATGGCTGAAGAAGGTGTCGACTACAACGTCATCAAATATAACGAACTGGGCAAGGCCGAATTTGTGAATCCCAATCTGGATGTGGCCTATCTGGAAGCCTGGTTTGCAGTAGATAAAGACACTCCGGTCATCTTAGAGATACCCAAGATCGAGAATCGCTACTATACGGCTCAACTTTGTGATGAGTGGGCAGAGATCATCACCAATATCAACGAGCGGAACTACCCGGATCATCCCTACGGGCGCTATGCCCTCTGTCTGAAAGGTTCTAATCCCAAGATTCCGGCGGGGGCGGTTCGGGTGGATTTGCCATCAAGAAAGGCGAAGATGCTGGCTCGGGTGGAACGCAAAGGAGATGATAAAGGTGCGGTGAAATTACAGCGTGCTTTCGAGATCATCAAGAAGGGAGAACCCAAAATTGAAAAAGCGGTTGAGATCCCCATGTTCACCAATAAGGATTTGATCCGTGTGGAGGCTTTCCAAAAGCCGGTGGTGGAGAAGGTTCTGGCCAGCGCTCCTGATGCCGTGACTGCTGCTAATGCCCACCAGAAAAAGGTGTTGGCCATTGCGGATTTTGTTGGCAAGAGCGAAGCCAACAAAGCCATGATCGATGCCATCATCAAGGAGAAGGCTATTCCACATTTGCTGAGCTTTGCGAGGGGGGAGGTGAGTGGAGATGCTCGCGGGGGCTGGGGCAGCACCAGGGAGTGGCGTGAATTCGGAGACGATTTCTTGTTCCGCTGTTCCGCGAATTATGCAGGAATCTGGTGGAACAGCTCGCTAGAAGTGGTCTACTATATGGGGTTTAAGGATCAGGATGGCAGGCCGCTCCGGGGCGACGATACGTATGTGATCCATTACAAGCCGGAGGACCTGCCAATGAAACAGGTCGATTCTTACTGGTCCCTAACCATGTTAAGTTTGCCGGATTATCGCGTGGTACCCAATAAAATTGAGCGGTACAACCTGAACAATGTCTCAAAGCTTCAATACGAGCCGGATGGGTCTTTGAAGATCTACTTGGCGTCGGAACTTCCGGCCAATGCTCCCGAATCCAACTGGCTGCCTTCACCGAAAGGAAAAAACTTCACCGTGAACCATCGTTTTTATGTGCCAAAAGAAGAGGTGTTGAGTGGTGAGTATTATGTACCGCCGATTCAGAAAATAAACTAATAGAAACAATACAACAAAAAGGAGGTATCTAACATGAAAAATTCCAAAACAAAAATCGATCTAATAGTATTAATACTAATCGTTACATTATCTTTTATTTCATGTGAACAAAAAACAAAAATAACTCCCCAAGAAGCAAAAACCATTGCCGAAGAAGCCTACATCTTTGCCTATCCCATGGTGATGAACTACCGCTCCCACTATTTGGTCGGCCTCAACGAAGCGAGCCCTTTTTTCAAAGCGCCTTACAACAAAATTGTGAGTGATACCGAAC
Organism: Desulfobacterales bacterium; assembly: GCA_030625295.1. GTDB lineage: Bacteria > Desulfobacterota > Desulfobacteria > Desulfobacterales. The sequence goes on from DAOURD010000062.1 coordinate 1,720, forward strand.
CCGCAGACCACACCCGCCATGATGTGGTCACGATGAATGCTGACACGCCTTATTCCAACTTCGGTTTGGATATGAGTGCTGAACCTGTGGTGGTCAGTGTGCCGGATGTCCCGGACCGCTACTACGTATTGCAGTTTTCCGATATGTACACCCACAACTTCGCCTACATCGGCACCCGCGCCACTGGCAATAGAGCGGGCCACTATCTATTTGTAGGACCCAAATGGAAGGGAGAAATCCCGAAAGGCAAGTTCAACAAGGTATTTCACTGCGAGACCGATTATGCTGCTACGATCGGCCGTACGCAAGTTAAGAGTCTGGCAGACCTTCCGAATGTCGTAGCCATTCAAAAGGGCTACAAGATTGCACCCCTGAGCGTCTTTTTAGGCAAGCCGGCCAAACCTGCCTTGGTGGTGGATTGGCCTGTCTGGAAGCCGGAAGTCATGACCTCGCTTGAATTTTTCAGCTACCTGAATTTCCTGCTTCCTATTTTTCAACCCTTTCACCCGGAAGACCAGCCTTTGATGAAGCGCTTTGCCAGGATAGGCATTGCACCGGGCAAACCATTTGATGCCGACAAGCTTGACCCAGCAATTCGCACTGCAATGGAGCAAGGCATGAAATCCGGTGATCAAAAGATTTCTGAAAAGACTAATGAGATGGGCAAAGAAGTCAACGGATGGGTTATGGCCGACGCCGCCGGGCCGCGTGAGTTTTACAAGGGAGACTGGCTGCTCCGCGCAGCAGCGGCTATGGCGGCCATGTATATGAACGACAGAATCGAAGCCTCTTATGCGATGGGCTACAAGGATGCAGACGGCAAGACGTTGGACGGCAAGACTGGCAAATACACGCTTAGCTTTGAAAAGGGCAAGCTCCCGCCCGCCAATTACTTCTGGTCGGTGACGATGTACGACAAGAGTGCTGACGGCACGGGCGGTTATCTGATCAAGAACCCCATCGATCGCTACTTGATTAACTCAATCACCGAAGGCCTGGTCCACGGTGAGGATGGTTCCCTGACCATCTATCTCCAGCACGAGCAACCCGATGGTGAGAAGGCAGCCAACTGGCTGCCCGCGCCTGCTGCGCCGTTTTACATGCAGATGCGAATCTATGGGCCGCAAGAGCCGGTGCTCAACGATGAATGGGCGCCGCCGGCAGTGCAGAAGGTGGAATAAGGCATAAAAGGTGTTCACTTAAACTTGACAGTCCAAAGTTTTTGTAACCACTTGACATTATTAGGAAAGATAAAAGCCAAGGAGAAAATTATGAATCAGCCCAAAACACCAACTGCGGTACACAAGATCGCGACACTCTTAGCCACGTTATTGTTGGTGATGATTGCCGATGCAAGCCTGCATGCGGAAACCATCCAGTATCCAGACCCACTGCTAACAACACCGGTTACACCCGCATTGATCAGCAAAGGTCTTGAAGCCGACGGTTACGCTCTTGGGGTGATGGCCTACACATGGGGCTACCCGTTGGCAAGGATGGAACGGGTGATGCGGGAGTATATCGATGTGCCTGACCCCAAACCAGACGTAAGCTACCGGGCACCGCTGAATCAGATCGGGTGGGCGAGAGAACTCGCGACATCCCGCGCAAAAGATATGCCAACGGCAAACAACGACACCTATTACATGAGCAGTGTCGTGAAACTGGATGAGCCCTATATCCTGTCGGTTCCGGACACTCAAGACCGATACTATGTGGTCAATGTCTTTACCATGTGGCATGAGCTCGAACACTATATCGGGCGTCGCACAACAGGCACTGAGCCGGGGCGTTTCGTGTTGGTTCCTCCGGAGTGGAAGGGCACACTGCCGGCGGATGCCATGCGGCTGGATGTATCCACTGAAAAGGTCTGGCTATGGGGCAGATTGCACGTGTTACAGGGCGAGCCGATCAAACCCCTCCATGAGTTGCAGGAAAAATTCACCTTGGTTCCGCTGAGCGCAGACGGCAGAAGAGGCTACGCAGCTGAGACTGCCACCCTCGTGCCGATGCCGACTATCGGCGACGATGAGCTGGGGTTCTTTAAACACCTCGCGTTTGGACTGAAGACAAATCCGGTCAAGTCCGTGGACGAGGTCCTTTTTGCACAGTTTGAGAGAATCGGCCTCACGAAGGGTGGGTTTGATCCTTCCGTGATGTCCGACGAGATGCGCAAGGGGCTTTTGCGCGGACTTGCGGACGGTCCGGCAGCTGTGACAGCTGCTCAAATGGGTTCCGCTACAGACAGGTCTGGCTGGATCTATACCACGGGTCTGGATAATTTTGGATTTAATTACCCGCTGCGTGCGGCCGTCGCTGGATCCTATCTGGGTGCCAATGGGGAAAAGGAGGCTGTGTATCCAGGCCGATTTACAGATTCTGACGGCAATGTGTTGAATGGTGACAACCGGTACGTGATCCATTTCAAAAAAACTCCGCCGGTTGGTGCGTTCTGGTCCCTCACAGTGTACAACGCTGACGATAAAATGCTCGTTGAAAACCCCATCAATCGATACAAGGTAGGTCCCGATACTCCGGGCTTGAAAATACGTGAGGATGGGTCCTTCGATATCCCGATCCAGCACAACAAGCCGGAAGGTGAATTTGCTGATAATTGGCTACCCGCATCCAAAGGTGATTTCTACGTGATCCTACGATTGTATCAGCCGAGTGATGCCATCCTTTCGGGTGAGTATGTTTTACCGCAGCTAGATCGGGTTAAATAGCGCAGCCGTCAAATCAGACCGGGTAGGAAAGAGAAAAGAGAATAAACATTAACGACGACGGTTCTGCGGATGTTTACTTCGGCCCCAAAGCACCCGAGGGCAAGGAACAGAACTGGATTCCGACCGTTCCTGGCAAGGGCTGGTTCGCTTACTTACGCTTGTACGCCCCAACAGAACCCTACTTTGAACGGAGCTGGAAGCTGCCGGATATTGAACATATTAGGGATTAGGGAGAAAATGATGGAAGCAATGAAACCGTTTCTGAGCCAGGCGATTGTTATAGCCGGAATATGCAAGATCCACAGCTTTGCCTGACACGGAAAAGGAGAAAACCAAAATGAAGACCCTAAAATTAATCTTTACCTTTATGCTGTGGGCTGCATCAGTCGGGCTAGTGAACTGCGGGGCAGTATTTGCCGATCAGGAAGAAAAACCCAACAATCTGCCCATCCTTCAGAAGTGGAGCGGTGATTATCCGGTTTCCGAACTCCATAGGCTTCCCGAAAACCTGCGCACATTGCGTGTCGGTTACCTGGCCGACGCGGAGACGTTTGCTGACGTATGGCAGGCGTTTAAACCGAACGAGAAAATGCCCGAGGTGAATTTCAAGAGTAATCTGGTCGTATTCTCTCGGAACGTGGACTTTTATAATCGCACGTCCATCGGCGTGGTTAAACTGGCGGACGGCGTCCTGGAAATAGTGGCCATAGAAACCATGTCTGCCTTGCCCATTGAGGATAAGGCGGCCATGGCGATGGCCGTGATCCCCCGGGCCGGAGTGAAATTCATCCAGGCGGGTACAAACAGGATTCCCGTGACTGTTGAAGCGTCCCCGCAAGAGACTTCAGCGGCCGACCCATTGCAGCTCTTGATTAACCACGATGATGCGAAGCGCGAATTTGCCTATGCAGACAAGGACAATGCTTCGTTGAGTGCCACGAAAGAAAACGGATGGCATGTCGTGAGCATGAAAAACGACTGGAAGCAGGTGTTCGCCTTTGAAAAATAGCACATAGGTGACACTGAACGCACATGAGGGTCAGAGCTACACTTTTCACTCAACGCGATCCGGCAAGAAAGCCTTTTTGTCAAGAGTGTAGACCTTTCGAAGGCCTTAACATTAAAATTCTAGAAAGGACACAACATGAATTACGCAAAACCGACAATTCCGATGATTCTAATTGCAATCTTCGTTCTCGCCGTCATGCCTGCATTGGCAGACCAAGGCGAAGACATAGCGAAAAAGCTGGCCAACCCGGTGGCGGCCCTGATCAGCGTACCCTTCGACTTCGATTATGATTCGGACATTGGGCCTGTGGATGACGGGGACCGATGGACCATTACGGCAAAGCCGGTGATCCCGATGACCCTGAACCCGAATTGGAACCTCATTTCGCGCACCATCGTCTCCTACGTCGACCAGGAGGATATCTTCCCCGGCGCCGGCAGCCAGTCGGGGCTCAGCGACCTCCTCCAGAGCTTCTTCTTCTCACCCGCACAGCCGAAGAACGGGATCATCTGGGGCGCAGGACCGGTTCTGCTTTTGCCCACGGCTTCGGACGACCTGCTCGGCGGTGAAAAATGGGGGGCCGGTCCCACTGGTGTGGTGCTCAAACAGGCCGGTCCCTGGACGTACGGCATGCTGGCCAACCACGTTGTGGTCCTTTGCCGGCGACAGCGACCGGAGCGACATCAGCAGTACTTTCCTGTAACCCTTTGTCTCCTACACGACCAAGACCGCCACAACCTTCGCGCTGCAGACCGAATCTACCTACGACTGGGAGAATGAAGAGTGGTCGGTGCCTATCAACGCCGTCGTGACCCAGGTGCTCAAGATCGGT
>DAOURD010000197.1:0-4306 GCA_030625295.1 Desulfobacterales bacterium
GGGCATCCTTCACAGAAGCCCAAAAGTAGTTTACACTTTTTGGCCTCGATCATTGTTTGGGCCAATTTGTGGGAGCGGCTTTCCAGCCGCGACAATCGCGGCAAGAATGCCGCCCTGCCCGCCGTTGCCAAACACGGTGGCAGCTTGATCCCGCGTTGTGCGTGGCGTTGGCAGGCGGGTCCCACACACATGTTGAAGTTGCCAAAACCAGGATCAAAGCCCAAAGGAGCTGGAACATTACCTTTTGGTCTCTATAGAAAAAGTGTAAACAGGAAAATGAAGGATGCCTGACATTTCGTGTTTTCCCTCTTTCGTGTTTTCGTGATTGTCTTTATGTTCTTCTCCCAGAAAAAGCACGAATTTTCAAACTGAGAAACTACATATTCACAGGCCGCTCTACCATCCGCCCCATAGGTCTTCCGTTCAGATCGTCGATGGCCGCCCCAAGGGCCTGTAGCACTTCAAACTTGTCCCGGCCTCGGACCTTCAGGCTCTGGTGATTGGCCAGTTGGAAAAAGTAGAGGTTTTTCAACCTTCTGATGCCACCCAGATACTTACGGATCTTCCAGTGTGTATCCACAGGCAACGTGGTGTTTCTGTAGACGGAGAGAAATCCGTAATGAACTTTCAGGCCCTCCGGACTTACCGTGACAGCGCTAAACCCCCAGAAAGGACCATTAAAAAACCACACGGCAATCAGCCCCCACATGGCCACAGCGATAATGTGGCTGATCTTCTGTTTCCGGATCGAACGGATCAGGACTCCCACAATGATTGCTGCAATGACCCCCATAATGACATTTTGGACCATCACAGAGCGGATAAAAAAGGTTTGAGTTTCCATGTTCTTGAGTCTTCGAAAAATACTTCTTGAGAAAAAATTTGCAAGTAGATCAGAATTATTGTCATTCCCGCGAAGGCGGGAATCCAGTTTCCCCACGAATCCTGTCATGCAAATCATTCCACTGGGGATTCTTTTCTTCTATCAACCGTAACTTCCATGCTCTTCGCCATTTCTTGATCTGTTTTTCCCTGGTAATTGCGCTTTCAGCATTGTCGTGAACTTCATAATAGACCAGTGCCTTTACACCGTATTTCTTGGTAAACCCTTCGACCATATTGTGTTTATGTTGCCATACCTTTTGTACCAAATTGGAAGTCACGCCAGTATATAATGTACCGTTTCGTTTGCTTGCCAGTATGTAAACATAAAACTGCTTATCCACACTAACCTCTATCTGGATTCCCGCCCCTCACTTCGCTGGGGCAGGCTCTTCGCGGGAATGACGGGATCACAGGCGACACAAGTATTATCCGGATTTTATTACATAATTTTGTCAACAATTGAAATTTGAAAACCCAAGCATGCTCATGACTCTCAAACTGAGAAACCATAAAATATTATTTTTATCACCCGTCAGCAATCGTGTCAAATTATAAAATCGCTCAGCGATTTCATACGACGGGACTACACCGCTCAAAAAAAGATTGACCGGAGCAAGCCTTTGTGCTAACAGGCCGAGGCAATTTTGGAGGAAAACAAGGGAGGAGGAATTTTCATGCGCACAAAAAAATCTCTACTGGTTGGCACGGTAACTATTGCACTTGTTTTTCTCGCTTCACTTGCCTTTGCCGGTCACGGGGGCGGGAAGGCCCACGAGGCGGTTCATATTGAAGGTGGAGAGTATGTGACCATTGCAGGGACAATAATCGATTCCCACAAAGAACCGATTGCGGAAGCAGTGATCGAGGTGACTCTGAACGGCCATGCGGTAGCCCATGTTGAAACGGGGCGTAATGGCCATTACATGGCCGAGTTTATGGTCGAGAAGGAGGCCATGGAAACTGCCTCATTTGAGATGGAGGTTCGCAAGGCGAGCTTTAAGACCGAGATCAAAGACTTCGAGGGAGCTGATTTCGCTAAAAAAGGAGATCACTATTATCTTATTGAGAAGATTGCCCTCGACCGGGTCCTGGGTCCGGCTTTCTGGATCTCAACCGTTGTCTTCATTTTTGCCTACACCCTGATCGCCTTTGAGCTCCTGCATCGTACCATTGCCGCCATGCTGGGTGCGGCTTTCATGCTGGTCCTCTCATACACGGTGGGCACGATCAATCCCGAATTTCGCATCTTCTCCTTTGAGTTCGCCATCCATGCCATTGACATGAACGTCGTCTTTCTCTTGATGGGCATGATGATCATCGTGGGTGTTTTGAAGAATACGGGGGTTTTTCAGTGGTGTGCGTACATATCTTACAAGGTGGCCAAGGGGAAAGTCTTTATCCTTACCGTCATCTTGATGATCTTTACGGCGGTCTCTTCAGCATTTCTGGATAATGTGACCACCATGCTTCTGCTGACCGGTGTGGCCATCGAGATAGCAATTTCCTGTAATCTCAATCCGCTCTATCTATTGATCCCATTGGTCCTGGCCTCCAATGTGGGGGGCACATCCACCCTGATTGGCGACCCGCCCAATATAATGATCGGCTCTTATATCGGTCTCACCTTCATGGACTTTGTGATTGCCCTGGCCGCGCTATGTACGCTGAGCATGATCGTGATGTTTGTTTATACGAAGCTGGTCTGGGGCAAGGCTTATGCCAAGGCGCAGGCCTCGGTCGCCAATGTGGAGGAATTTACCGCCGAGCTGAAGGAAAAATACAAGATTTACGATACGACCTTGCTCACATACGGTCTGATTATTTTAGGCTTTACCGTGTTCCTCTTCCTTTCCCATGGGTACTGGCACATGGAGGTAAGTATTGCGGCCCTGACCGGCGCGAGTGTGCTCTTTACTGTGGGTATCGTCACCAAGAAGGTCGATATGCTCCACCTGATAGAAAAGGATATTGAGTGGCCCACCCTTATGTTCTTTATCTTCCTGTTCGTTCTCGTTGGTGCGGTGGAGGAGGCAGGGCTCCTTGCCCTTATTGCCGACTGGATTCTGGTTCTGTCCAAAGGAGAGTTCTTAATGGCCATGACCTTGATCCTGTGGGTCGCAGCCATCATGTCGGCCTTTGTTGACAACATCCCGTTTACTGCTACGATGCTTCCTATTGTGGCCTATCTGACCAAGGTTATTCCTGGCTCTGAAAATACCCTGTGGTGGGCACTGGCCGTAGGTGCCTGTTTCGGTGGCAATGGCACCATCATCGGCGCATCTGCCAACGTGGTCACAATGGGTATTGCCGAGTCCAAGGGCTATAAAATATCCTTTATCGGCTTCATGAAAACAGCCTTTCCGTATATGATTCTCAGTATTGCAATAGCCCAGGTCTGGATTATGATCTTCAGGCCTGCTTAGAAGCTTTCGGCAGATAAGCTGAAACCCAAAAAGCCCGACCCTTTTGACAGGTCGGGCTTTTTTATGAGCTAAAACAACCTGCTCCTTACATACCTTATGCTTGAGGCTTGAGGTTAGAGGAAGAACTTTTCGGCCTCAAGCGAAGCGCTCCTTCAACCTCAAACGCAGTGCCCCGTTTCACCTCTACGGACCATTGAGCCCTTTTATCTTTTTCAGGTATTCCTGCTTGCCTAAGATAATAAGCCTGTCAGTTGCTTTGATGAGCCGGCTGGGAGAAACGACCATGCTGATTACATCTTCCACAGTGTCTTGTATGCCGATAATCTGGATCTGATATTTTTTTCTCAAATCAAGATCACTCAAGGACTTTCCTACAAAGTCCTTGGGTGGGATGATCTCCATGATGGAAAAAGCATTTGTTAGAGGGAGATAATCCAGGACATTGGGCGTGGTGATGCTTTGTGCCAATTTCACGGCCATCTCCCTTTCAGGGAATATGACCTGGGTGGCACCTACCTTTTCCAGGATCTTTTTGTGGTCGTCATTGATCGCCTTAACAATGATATGCTTCACGCCAAGCTCTTTAAGATACATGGTTGCCAGTATGCTTCCCGAGAGATTGTTCCCCATGCTGACAATGGCAGTCTCAACCGTTGAAAGCCCAAGATTTTCCAACACCTCTTTTTCAGTGCAGTCAGCAACGACCGACGTGGAGGAAAACTCCTGGCTTTTCTGAACGAGATCATCTGTCTCGTCAACAACCAACACGTCGTGTCCGCGAGCATACAATTCCCTGGCAACGTTCATCCCGAAGCTACCCAGACCTATAACCACAATCTTCATGTGACACCCCTAACCCAGATAAACTGGAAATTCGAAGCACGTACTTTTCTCAAGGCGTCAGCCGCACGTCAGCCGCAAATAAATTCAAATATCAAACTACCAAATGATCCAAACGCAACCATTCAGCCCCCCCCATAAGCGCTAAGTTGTTTTGT
>DAOURD010000260.1:0-3679 GCA_030625295.1 Desulfobacterales bacterium
CCAAAAAGAGGAGCTAAGAGTTCACATGATGCGCACAGAGCAAATGGAATCAAGAATATTAGTTGTTGACGATGATGATGCTGTTCGCAATATGGTTGCTGTCTCCCTGGAAAGGTTTGGTTATAGTATTGACATGGCTGATAGTGTTAACCGCGTTATGGAATTAATGGAATCTGTAGAATATGACATTATCATAATGGACAAGAATATGCCTGATACGTATGGCAATAAGGAAGGGGGTATGCATCTCTTAAGATGTGCAAAAATGCATCTGCCGGCCACCCAGGTTATAATGATAACCGGATATGCAACAATTGAAACTGCAATAGAGGCGATGAAACTTGGTGCATTTGACTACATTACGAAACCCTTTTCGAGCAAAGAGTTAAAAGAAAAAATTGACAGAATACTGGAATACAAGAGTTTCATTAACCCCGATAATACGATTCAGATGTACAAAGCCCTTCATGATGAAATACTAAATCTGTTCAAAAATAGGAACAGTCATACTGATGATGAACTTCATGAATTGTTAAGGTCCATAAATACAAAGATTGATCATTTTTTTAGAGCACAGAAAGAATGGGAAAGAATCATCCTGACCCAAAGAGAAGCACTTGGGAATATAGCAGTTCTGGCAGAACAATTGAAAGAAGATATTTCCCAAACAGAGCCCTCTTTCAATCTGTTTGAAAAGATTTGCGAAGAATCAAACAGACGGATATGAGTAAACATGCGGGCCCAGAGGGGATTAGGCTTCTTGGAATTTGAATGGCTTATGGAGTGGTGGAGTACTGGAGTGATGGAGTATTGCGAGAACTGCCCGATCACAGATTGCGGCACTATACAAGCTTGGCTCCTGAAAACAGCCTATCTGCTTCAAATTGTCACGTGTTTCTTCGCTCGTAATGCTGGATGATGGCTTCGCACAGCCCGTCGATGGTGTAGTCCCGGGCCATAATATCGACTTTGAATCCAAGTTCTCTGGCCGTGTCTGCTGTGATCGGGCCGATGGTGGCAACAGTGACCCCTTCAATTAAGCTTCCAAACCTTTCAGGTGGAAGGAGGGCCTTAAAGTTTCTGACCGTAGACGAACTCGTAAAAGTCAGAAGGTCGATAGAGCCTTCTTCCAGGCGCTTGATCAGCACGTCTACGTTTTCGCGTGCCTCTTCAGTCTGATAGGCGGCGATTTCATCCACAGCCGCCCCCATTTTTCGGAGTTCTACGGGCAGCACTGGTCGGGCCTCTTTGGCGCGCGGCAGCAGCACCTTTTTCCCTTTTATAGCCTCGTTTTTAAAGTCTTCCACGATTGACTCAGCACGGTAGGTTTCCGGAACAATGTCGCTATTTAGCCCAAAATCCCGCAACCGCTTTGCAGTAGCCGGACCGATGGTTGCTGTGCGCACATCTTTTAGGGCCCGCACGTCTTTGCCTCTCGCATAGAGTCGGTCAAAAAAGAAGGAAACTCCATTGACGCTGGTCAAAACGAGCCAGTCGTAAGTGTCAAGCCGATCTATGGCAACATCCAGGGGCGCCCAGTCCTCCGGGGGTACCACGCTGATGGCCGGGCATTCGAGGCATTCAGCTCCCAGATCCGAAAGCCGCGCTACCAGCTCGCTTGCTTGTTCTCGAGTCCTCGTCACCACCACGGTTTTGCGAAACAGCGGCCTTTTTTCAAACCAGTTTAAGGCCTCCCTAAGCTTAACAACCTCACCTACAACGATAGCGACGGGCGGCTTGAGTGCGGCTGCCTCGGCCTGCGCCACGATTGTGTCGAGGGTGCCTACTAACGTGGTTTGCTGAGGAGTGGTTCCCCATCTGACAAGGGCTACAGGGGTTTTCGGGTCACGACCGGCTGCAATCAGTTTTTCTGCAATCTTGCCCAGGTTCTTGACACCCATCAAGATGACCAGAGTCCCGGCGCCAGTGGCAAGTCTGGACCAGTCCACCGTGGAGTGCTGTTTTGTCGGGTCTTCATGACCGGTGACAAAGGCCACGCTGGCAGTATACCTTCTATGCGTAAGGGGTATGCCCGCATAGGCTGGTGCAGCTATAGCCGAGCTTATGCCGGGGACTACCTCAAAGGGAATCCTTGCTTGAGATAGGGCTTCCGCCTCCTCACCCCCTCTGCCAAAGATAAAGGGATGTCCGCCTTTAAGGCGAACAACGGTACGGCCTTCTCTTGCCTTTGAAACCATAAGCTTGTTGATCTCATCTTGGGGAAGGGCGTGACTACCCTGCCGCTTGCCAATATAGATAGTTTCGGCATCTTGTCTGGCATACTTCAAGAGCTTGGCAGACGCCAGGTGGTCATACATGATCACATCAGCCTCTTTGAGGCGCTTGCTTCCCTTCACGGTAATGAGATCCGGATCACCGGGCCCTGCACCAACGAGATAGACTTTCCCCTGTTTCATGTCGCCAAATCGTCTTTCACTAAAAGATCTTGGGGTTATTCCGCACTCCGCACTCCTATAGCTCTGCCCAAAATGTTTTCCAAGATTTCCCTTCCACCCTTTTTGAGGAGGCGGTTGGCCAGTTCCACCCCAAGCTTTTCATGTTGGTCTACAGGGCCTCTGATCGTTTCGCGAAGCAGAATAGAGCCATCCACCTCCGCCACAATGCCTGTGAGCTCAAGCCCGTCCCCAACGATTTTTGCGCGGGCTGCGATGGGAACCTGGCATCCGCCTTCAAGCCGTCTCAGAAACGCCCGTTCGCTTTCCACGGCCAACCGCGTCTCCCTGTGATCCAGGGGTGCGATCAGGCGCTGAGTCGAGCCATCATCTTCTCTGATTTCGATTGCCAGTGCCCCCTGTCCGATGGCTGGTAGCATAATTGCCTCGGGAAGATATGCTGTAATGCGAGCTTCCAATCCAAGCCTTTTGACACCAGCCGCTGCCACGATGATGGCATCGAGACCCTCTGTTTCGAGTTTTCTTATGCGGGTGTCGAGGTTCCCTCTCAAGGGGTGCACTGTGATGTCCGGTCTGACATGTCGAACCTGGGCTCCGCGCCTGAGGCTGCTGCTTCCAATGCGAGCGCCTCTTGGCAGGTCTTCAAACGAGTGACCGTTCCTTGAAATCAGAATATCCAGTGGATTTTCCCGTTCGGGCACGGCGCCAATGCAAAGACCAGGCGGGATCTCGGCCGGCATGTCCTTCATGCTGTGGACGGCAAGATCGATCCGGCCGTCTAACAGGGCTGTTTCAATCTCCTTTACAAAGAGCCCCTTTCCCCCGACCCGTGCAAGGGGCACATCCGTGATCTTGTCCCCCGTGGTCTTGATCTTTACGATCTCAGCTTCGTACTGGGGATGGAGAGCAAGGAGTTGGGAGCGGACCCACTCAGCCTGCCACACGGCAAGCGGGCTTCCTCGTGTGCCAATTCTTATTGTTTTCATTATCAATGGCTACAGGTGCTGCAGCTTGTGGCGCTACAAGAGCTGCAGGCAGAACCCTTTGAGCTTGAGAACTCACCGTCACTCTTGTGGCTGAAACTGGAAAGAAGCTTTTTGACCTTCTTGCCGTTGCAGGCGGGACAAGTGATTTTCTGGTTTCCAAGGACCAGAACTTCAAAATCCCTGTCGCACTTTATGCAGTGATACTCGAAGATAGGCATTCTGTGATGTCTCCTTACGAATATGATATTTTTCCCATAATATAAAACGATTTCTCGCACC
>DAOURD010000389.1:0-2534 GCA_030625295.1 Desulfobacterales bacterium
AGATGTGTCATCAGGTACAGTCAAATTGCCACTGCCAGGGACAGTGGCTTGTTTTATTAGTTCTGAAAGGTTGGTTTAAGTGTCTAAAACTCAATGAGAGAAGAAGCTCCAGATATTGTGATCGATTTTGTCATAACTCAATAATCACCTTAATAACGGGCTTAAATCACGTGACATTTGGGATTTACAGAGGCCTATGAATAGCTTTCTTGTCGGTATAACTTTAGTTCACTTTAGTTCACTTTAGCTCACTTTAGCTCACTTTAGCTCACTGTCTCCTATCCATGAAACTCGTTGATACTGCCATAAAGAAACCCGTAACCGTGACGGTCGGGGTTATCCTGCTGGTCCTCTTTGGTCTTATCTCGCTCTTCAGGATTCCCATTCAGCTCACCCCCAACGTGGACATCCCGGAGATTTCCGTGGAAACCGCCTGGCAGGGTGCAAGCCCATTAGAGGTCGAACGGGAGATCATCGATGTGCAGGAAGATGAGCTCAAGAACGTAGAGGGACTTGACAAGATGAAAAGCGAAAGCCGTGACGGGCTTGCCTATATCAATCTGATGTTCGAGGTCGGCACAGATCCGGATGCGGCCCTGCTCAAGGTTTCCAATAAGCTCGACCAGGTGAAGAAATACCCCGACAACATGGACAAACCGATCGTCAAGTCTGGGGGCCGGCACGAAACAGCGATTGCGTGGATGCCTCTCCGCGCCCTCGACGGATACGAGGGCGTGCTGAGTCATGAATACGATTTTTGTGATGACTACGTAAAACCTCGCCTGGAGCGGATCTCCGGTGTGGCTTCGGTCAATATCTACGGGGGACAGGAGCGTGAGCTTCAGGTGATTGTGGATTCAGAGGCTTTAGCTGCCCGCAATATCACAATCCCTGAGTTGATGAAGGCCCTGGATGTGGAAAATAAGAACATCAGCGCGGGAGACTTTGATGAGGGGAAACGCCGGTATATTGCCCGCACAGTCGGGGAGTACAAGACCCCGGAAGATGTGGCCAAGGTCATCATCAAGCGGGTCAACGGGGTTCCCATCACCGTCGAGGACGTAGCTCGCGTTTCCTTAGGCTATGAAGATATCCAAGTGGTTGTTCGGCACGAGGGGATCCCGACCATTGTGATGAATGCGGTTCGGGAAACCGGTTCCAACGTCCTGGTCGTTATGAAGAAAATACAGGAGGCCCTTGCTGAACTGAACAACGGTATCCTGAAGGATCGCGGATTGCACCTCGACCAGGCTTATGATGAGACAAACTACATCTATGGCGCCATTCACCTGGTGACGAAAAACATCTTTGTAGGCGGGACTCTGGCGATCATCGTACTCCTGGTCTTTCTGCGAAACTTCACCAGTACCTTGATAGTATCGCTTGCCATCCCAATCAGTGTGGTAGGGACTTTTCTTTTGATGACGCTTTTCGGACGTAATATCAATGTGGTCAGTCTGGCTGGCATGAGCTTTGCAATCGGAATGGTAGTGGACAACTCCATTGTCGTCTTTGAAAATATCTTTCGTCACCGTGAGATGGGAAAAAGCCGAGTGCAGGCTGCCTATGACGGCACTGTCGAAGTTTGGGGCGCGGTCCTCGCCAGCACCCTGACCACAGTTGCCGTGTTTCTTCCCGTTATCTTTGTCGAAGAAGAGGCGGGCCAGCTCTTCCGGGACATTGCCATTGCCATCAGCAGCGCGGTAGCCCTGAGTCTGTTGGTATCGATTACCGTGATTCCGACCCTTTCTTCCAAGATACTCGGAAAAGTCCGGCGCACTGAACCCTCACGCAAGCAGTCATGGTCCATCTATCGCCTGGCATCGGGGTTTACCAGCGGGATTATCGGATTCGTTTACTGGATGTGCGGCCGGGTCTCGGCACGCCTCGGGTTGGTTGTTTTGATGACAGGCCTGGCCATCGGCATGGCCTGGTTCCTGATGCCGAAAACAGAATACCTGCCAGAAGGAAATCGGGAACTTCTGTTCGGGATTCTTTTGCCTCCGCCCGGATACAATCTTGAAGAGCTCGATGAAATCGCAAAGACCGTAGAAAAGGATGTCCTTCCTCTTATAGCACATGAAGGCGAAAGCGAGGCTGCAAGGAAATTGAACCTTCCCGAGGTAAAAAATTTCTTTTTTGTGGCCTGGGGACAACAGGCTTTTTTCGGAATAGTGTCAAAGATCCAGGAAAGAACGCGAGAGCTGCTTCCGCACGTCTACGGCGTGCTGAGAAAAATCCCTGGCATGATTGCCATTGTCCAGCAGCCGAGCCTCTTTGCTCGCGGCATTGGCGAAGGGAGATCCATTGAGATAGAAATCAAGGGCCCGGAGATAGAGCGCCTGATTATGCTCGGCCGACGTATATACGGTCAGGTAGCCCAACTCATTCCCAATGCTCAGATACGTCCCATTCCAGGCCTCGATCTGGGCAACCCTGAAATGCGGGTGATACCGAACCGTGATCGGCTGAGTCGTTTGGGGATGACGACTGCTGACCTTGGCAGAACCGTGGATGTGCTCGTGGACGGCGCC
>DAOURD010000166.1:0-4611 GCA_030625295.1 Desulfobacterales bacterium
AGGGGAACCACCATATGAGGAAAGACCACAACATCCTTGAGCGGCAAAAGGGGAAGACAAAGCCTTTGTTCTGAATTACTCATTGGTTTTTTCCATTTCGATATGTTAAACATAACACCGACAGGCGGGGTAAACCCGCCCCTACGTAGGGTCGGCTTCATGCCGACCGTCTTAAAGATTTTCTGCCAAAAACCGACGGGCGGGGTAAACCCGCCCCTACTATTGAGACGCAGCCATTTCCTGCGATTGTTCGAAGAGCAGAATCGGCTCCTCGTTGTTCAAGATAACCTCTTCGTTGATGACGCATTCCTTGACGGCATTCATAGAAGGAATCTCATACATAATGTCAAGCATGCCCGATTCCATGATGGCCCTGAGACCTCGAGCCCCGCATTTTCGCTCCTTAGATTTTCTGGCAACTGCTCTCAAGGCGCTATCTGTAAAGCGGAGGGCTACATTTTCAAATTCAAAGAGCTTCTGGAACTGCTTCACAAGGGCATTCTTCGGTTCTGTGAGTATCCTGACCAAAGCGGCTTCATTTAGTTCGCCAAGGGTGGCGATCACCGGAAGTCGCCCTACAAACTCTGGAATCAAGCCAAATCTTATGAGGTCTTCGGGCTGAACCATCCGGAGTATCTCACCGATGCTTCGTTCCTTTCGGCTTTGGATATCAGCTCCAAAGCCCATTACCTTGCCACCCAGTCTGTGCTGTATGATCTCCTCCAGCCCGTTAAAGGTCCCGCCGCATATGAACAGGATGTTGGATGTGTCAACCTTGAGGAAATCTTGCTGCGGATGCTTTCGCCCCCCCTTGGGTGGCACACTGGCAGTCGTCCCCTCAATGATCTTAAGCAGTGCCTGCTGCACCCCTTCACCTGAAACATCGCGGGTAATGGATGGATTGTCCCCTTTGCGGGCAATTTTGTCGATCTCATCAATGTAGACAATTCCTCTGGAAGTCCTTTCCAGATCATAATCGGCATTCTGAAGGAGCGACAGGATAATATTTTCAACATCTTCTCCTACATATCCCGCTTCGGTCAGGGAGGTCGCATCTGCAATTGTGAACGGGACGTCAAGAAACTTGGCCAGCGTCTGAGCCATAAGCGTTTTCCCGCACCCGGTAGGCCCAATCAGAAGGACGTTGCTCTTCTGTAACTCCACATCAGTCGTGTTTAGCTTTGTCTCGAGGCGCTTGTAATGGTTATCAACAGCTACTGCCAAGATCTTCTTGGCCCGGTCCTGCTCAATCACGTACTCATCCAAAGACGCCTTGATAGCAGCCGGCGCGGGAAATTCTCCCTTTTTCTCCGTTCGTGTCTCTTTTTCGTACTCTTCTTCAATAATCTCATTACAGAGTTCAATACACTCGTCGCAGATATAGACCGCAGGTCCCGCAATCAGTTTCTTGACTTCATCCTGGCTTTTACCGCAAAACGAACACCGCAAACCGTTGACGCTACCGCTTCTTCGTTTGGCCATGTGTTCCTCCAAAAAATGGAATTGTTTCTATTCTATTATAAAACCATTTGCTGAAAAGGCAATCCAAAAATCATTTCCCTTATTCACCTTTCTTGTCTTTGGAGGTGGGGGCAGCTTCCCGCTGGGTGATCACATGATCCACAATCCTGTAGTTCTTGGCCTCCAGGCCACTCATGTAAAAATCGCGGTCTGTATCCTTTCGAATTGTTTCAATATCCTGGTGCGTGTGGAAGGCAAGGATCTCGTTTAGGGCCTCTCGCATCCGCAAGATCTCCTTTGCCTGGATGGCCACATCCGCGGCTGGGCCTTGAAATGAACCCATAGGTTGGTGAATCAGAATCCTGGCATTTGGGAGCGCATATCGTTTCCCCTCTGTTCCTGCGGCCAGCAGCAGTGCGCCCATACTGGCTGCCTGGCCCATGCAGAGGGTGCATATGTCGGGCTTCACGTAGCGCATCGTGTCATAGATGGCCATGCCTGCACTTACTATACCACCGGGAGAATTGATGTAGAAATTAATGTCTTTGTCCGGATCATCTGATTCCAGAAAAAGCAACTGGGCAATCAGAAGATTGGCAATTTCATCGGTCATGGGTGTCCCAAGAAAGATAATCCGATCTTTGAGCAGCCTGGAATATATATCATAGGCCCGTTCCCCTCGACTAGTCTGCTCGATAACTATGGGAATAAGTGGCATCACCTGTCTCCTTGTTCGTTATTCGTGAAATCGTTATTCGTTATTCGCAAATCGCAAATCGAAAATCCTTTTGCGTTTCACGTTTCACGATTCACGATGTCTGCCTTGTCAGCCTCTACCGTTTCAATCGTACTTTTTTTGATGATCGATTTGATAGCCTCTTCCTCAAGGGTCCTTTGCTTGAAAACCTCATAAGCTCCCTTGTACTTGTCATGGAGTTGCTTAATAGTGTCTACAGACTGGTTCATCGCTTCGGCCGTCTCCTTGTAGGCATTCTCCAACATTTCATCCGTTGCAGTGATCCCCTCCTGCTCAACCACCTTCTGCAAAAGCAGATACTCTTGCACCCTCCGTTCTGCAAGCGGGTGATACTTTTTAGAGAGGCCCTCTTCGGTCTGGCCCGTCTCTTCCAAAGACAGTCCCCTGTACGATAACGCGTTTCGGGCGTCGCTGACCAAGGCAGACAACTCATGGAGAACCAGGACCTCCGGGAGTTCAAAGCCCGCCTGCTCGAGCAACATGTCAATGATATCGCGGCGGAGTTCCCGTTCGGATTGAGTCTCGTATTTTCGTTCCAATTTCCTTCTGATCGCCTGTTCAAGCTCAACTAACGTCTCATGTTCCCCCAAATCCTTTGCAAATTCATCATCAATCTCAGGCAAGATCTCTTCCTTGATTTCTTTAAGGGTAACCTTGAAGGTGATGTCGAGCCCGGCCAGATCCTTGTTGTAATAATCGGTGGGAAAATGCACCGAGAATTCCTTGCTCGTATTGGGACGCATCCCAAGGAGTTGCTGGTCAAAATCCTCTAATATCCGTCCCGAGCCAACCTCAAAGTGAAAGTTTTCGGTCTTGGAGGCCGGCGCAAAGGGTTCGCCGTCTTTCGACCCCTCGTAATCTATGAGGACAAAATCTCCGTTCTCAACCGGACGCTCTTCCTCAATGCTCATGAGCTGGGCCTGGTTTTTCTGGAGTATCTTAAGTTGTGCCTCAACCTCTTCATCAGTAACGTTGTATACCTTCTTCTTGAGCTTGAGGCCATTGACGTTTAAGTCCTGGATAGGAGGCCGTACTTCCATTGTGGCAGAATAGTGATAAGGCTGGCCTTTTTCAAGATCCGGACGGTCAAGAATCGGCTCGCCAAGGGGCTCCAGGCTAGTCTCGCGCAGTGCCTCAGCGTAAGAATTCTGGATCAACTGACCAGAAACTTCTGCATGCACATCCTTTTTTAAACGCCGTTCCAAAATATGACGAGGCACCTTCCCAGGACGAAACCCTTTGATTCTAACATTCTTCTTCAGGGTCTCATACGCCTTGTCCAGTTCCTGGGTTACCTCAGCTTCCGGGATTTCCACATGCAGAATTTTCTTTACAGAGCTAACATCTTCGACGTCTACCTTCATCGAATTCCTTTCTCAAGCTATTGTGTTTATTGGTGCGAGAGGGGGGACTTGAACCCCCAATCCCAAAACAGGAGCTGGATCCTAAGTCCAGTGCGTTTGCCAATTTCGCCACTCTCGCACGAAGGATGTTGATTTTCTGTAAAAGGCGTAATAACTGTAACAGATCATAAACTGAGTGTTCCCCGCGAAAGATTTAAAACCATACCAAGTGTTGCAAAATAATGCAAGATCAAATTCTGTCAAGGGGAATTGAGGCCAAAGGCATTGTATGGCTGATATGCGCTATCTTGCTGGTGTTGGCGTTGGTTGTCAACGATGTACTCCCAGCCAGGGCCGTATCCTTATCACAGGAGTTGCCACACCGAAAAATCATTGTGGTAGACCCTGGTCACGGGGGCCATGACCTGGGTGCTGTGGGGCCGTCCGGTCTGGCCGAAAAGGATGTGACGCTGTCGGTCGCCCAAAGGATAAAGGAAATCCTTTTGGGGATCTATGAAGTCCACTTGACCCGCAACGACGATTACACGATCGATATTGAACATCGGACCGCAGTAGCAAACCATTACCGTGCCGATATTTTTGTCAGCATTCATGCGGGGGGAGGCTTTCGACACCAAGCCCGTGGCGTGGTCATATTTTATCACAGCCCTCGCACAGGCCCAGGGTCTAAGCCCCCTCAACAACAGAGGCACTCATGGGAGATGGGTGAAAAACCGCTTCCGTGGGACTACATTCAGGGCGTGCATACAGTCAAGAGTCAGGCCATGGCAAAATTTGTACACAGCCACTTGCTGGCAAAACTCAGCTCCGTAGACAGAGGGGTTCGCGAGGCTCCCTGTTTCGTCCTCCGAGGAGCCGACATGCCGGCCATTCTGGTTGAAATTGGTCATCTGAGCCATCCTGCCGACGAGAAGGAGCTCAGGAAACCTGAGGTGATATCTGCTGCTGCCGAAGCCATATGCGAAGCGATAAAGGAATATTTTGCGAAGTATCCTTGAGCTTTCAACTACTCCACCACTCCATTATTCC
>DAOURD010000206.1:0-4231 GCA_030625295.1 Desulfobacterales bacterium
TAACTGTATTCCGCTTTAGCGGAATCCCGGAGAGATGTCCGAGCTGGCTGAAGGAGCACGACTGGAATTCGTGTGTACTGCCAAAAGCGGTACCGAGGGTTCGAATCCCTCTCTCTCCGCCAGGAAATTTAACCTTGTTAAATTTCACCTTTGGCTCGTAGCTATTGGCTTGTAGCTGTATGGTTCTTATCTTTCTGGTAAAAGATTTGACGTTGTCAAATCTTACAGTTCACGATTAACTTGTAACCAAAAACCCATGGTCGCCTAATCCGTCTAACCGGCATAACCGGCATAACCGGCTCAACGGGCTCAACCGATCAATATCATGTCCTATCTAGTATTGGCACGAAAATATCGCCCCCAAACCCTTGAACAGGTCGTTGGCCAGGCTCATGTAACCCGGACCCTCAAGAATGCTATCCAGGCTAATAGGGTTGCCCATGCCTTACTTTTTGCCGGTCCCAGAGGTATCGGCAAGACCTCGGTTGCCCGTATCCTTGCCAAGGCCATGAACTGTAAGGAAGGTCCGACCCCTACCCCGTGTAATGTGTGCACATCCTGCAGGGAAATCACAGATGGCATCGCGGTTGATGTATTTGAAATCGACGGTGCTTCCAATAGAGGCATTGACGAGATCCGCGAGCTTCGAGAAAACGTAAAATACATGCCTGGCCACGGCAGGTACAAGATCTATATCATCGACGAGGTCCACATGCTCACGGCTCCCGCGTTCAATGCCCTTCTCAAGACCCTGGAGGAGCCCCCAGCCCATGTCCTTTTTATCTTTGCCACAACTGAGGCCCAGAAGATTCCTGTCACGATCTTGTCTCGATGCCAGAGGCACGACTTCCGGCGGATTGGTCTTGAAGACATACTCAAACACCTAAAGGATATCTGCCAGGGGATCTCCTTTGAAATCAGTGAAGACAGTCTCCGCCTTCTGGTCAGGGAGGCTGACGGGAGCATGCGTGATGCTCTGAGCCTCCTCGACCAGGTCATGGCTTATTCTGAAGGGGCTGTCAGTGATGAGCAGGTACTCGAGATTCTGGGCGCAGTAGATCGAAAGGTGATATTTGATCTCTCTTCCGCCCTGCTTGCCCACGATGTGGTAAAGGCCCTTAACTTGCTTGACGGAGTCTACAACTATGGCCACGACCTGAAGCGGCTTTCAATGCAGATGGTGGAGCACTTCAGGCATCTTCTCATTCTCAAGATGGACCATGGCGCCAGCCCTCTGGTCGATGTGCCCGCACACGAACTCACATTAATGGAACAGCAGGTTGAAAATATTTCCTTAGAGTCCCTTAACCAGGTTTTCACCACCCTGTTTCAGGCAGAGGTGGGCATAAGGCTTTCTCCCCAACCAAAGCTGGCCCTGGAGATGCTCTTCATCAAGCTCGCCCAGTTGAAGCCTGTTGTATCCTTTGATGAAATCATCAAGAAACTGGGCCACCTTGCCAAAGAGATCAAGATAGGTCATGGTATTACTGAGGTAAGAGAAGTTCGCGAGTATACGACTGAGTCCGAGCAAGAGTCAGCGTCATCCGAAAACCCTGCGCAGGCCTGGCAACAACTCCTTGCCGTCTTCAGAGAAAGGTACCCTGCTCTTGTTCCTAACCTTGAAAAGGCCACTTTGACCAGGATTGGCAAAGATTTCCTGGAAATCACGGTGACCGGAAACTCCTTTTATACAGCTAGACTGCGGGACAAAAAGAGTCTGGCCTCACTCCAGGAAGTCTGCGAACAGTTTTTCAAACGCAAGATGAAAATCAAGATAGTTGACTCTGGAAAAGGAGCCTTTCAAAAGAGCCAACACAAGGAAAGCGACAGGGTAAGACGTTTGAAAAGGGAGGCCCTGGCTCATCCCCTTGTGACGGATGCCTTAGAGGTCTTTCAGGGTAGGGTGGTGGATGTGAAGATTCTGTAACACTTCGAGATTCCAGTATTGGAGTATTGGAGTGATGCACAAACCAACTACCACAAAATAGCTATAATGTCAATAAGTTGTAGAATTCCCGGGACGGAACTTAGCTCCGCTTTGCTCCGCAATTGGAATAATGGAATACTGGAATGTTGGAATATTGGGTCTAAGAGGAGTTTGTTTCTTTTATGTTTTACATCATTCCATCATTCCATTATTCCCTGATCGAGCTTCCAATAAAGCCAATAAATAGCTATGATTCCAATGGGTTGTAGAAATTCCGAGACGTGTAATTATGGAGGTAGAATATGGCAAAAGGCATGGGTAATATGTTGAAACAAGCACAAAAACTGCAGTCCAAGATCTTTAAACTCCAGGATCAGTTAGCCGACAGGACGGTAGAGACAACAGTCGGTGGCGGTATGGTGAAGGCTGTTGCCAATGGGAAACAGGAGTTGTTGTCCATCAAAATAGAGCCTGAAGTGGTGGATCCGAATGATGTCCAGATGCTCGAGGACTTGATTGTGGCTGCAGTCAATGATGTGCTCAAAAAAGCTCAAGAGATGGTGACGGAGGAGATGACAAAACTCACAGGCGGGTTCAAAATCCCGGGTATAATGTAACAATGGAGTTCTATCCCTCATCCCTTGTCCGCCTGATCAAGCATCTGTCAAAGCTTCCCGGCATTGGCGAGAAGACCGCAACGCGTCTGGCCCTCCACATCCTTCGCTCATCAGATGAGGACGCAAAAGCTCTATCTGAGAGCATTCTTGAGGTTAAAAGCAAGATAAGGTTCTGCTCAAAATGCTTTGGCCTTTCTGAGACAGGCCCTTGCAGGATCTGTCTCAACAAGAACAGGGATCATGCCATCGTGTGTGTGGTTGAACAGCCTAGCGATTTGGCCGCCCTTGAGAGGTCAGGGGCCTTTAAAGGGGTGTATCACGTACTCCACGGAGCACTCTCCCCGATGAATGGTATCGGACCGGATGACTTGAGGATCAAGGAACTTATTGAGCGCGTTATGCAGGGTGGAATTAAGGAGGTGGCCCTTGCTACCAACACCAATGTGGAAGGAGAGGCCACAGCATCATATCTGGCTCAACTCCTGAAGGGATATCCTGTACGGGTAACACGAATAGCCACGGGTGTCCCTGTGGGAGGTGATCTCAAATATCTTGATGAAGTCACGCTAAGGCGTGCCATGGAAAGGAGGGAAAGTTTCTGAAGTGCCAAAGCCTGCGGATTTCTTTGAATGCCAAAAATGTGGCGAATGCTGCAAAGGGTATGGAGGTGCCTTTGTAAATGATCATGAAATTGAGCGCATCTCGCGGTACCTGGGCATAGAGCCAGAGCGTTTCCTTTGCGATTACTGTGATTGGTCAGGGGGACGGCCCTTGATCAAAACTGCAGAATCGGGTTACTGCATTTTTTGGGAGAAGCTGTGCACCATCCACGAAGTCAAACCCCGCATGTGCAAAATCTGGCCCTTTATTGAAAGCATCCTGGTGGATGCGTCAAACTGGGCTGTTATTAAGTCGATGTGTCCAGGGATTCGTAACAATGGCAACCTGGATGATCTCGCCGAGTGCGTCAGAAGTGTCCTCGCGGAATATGATAAAGTATAGCATGGTTGAGTGGTTGAGTGGTTTTCAATCTAACTACTCAACTGTTCGACCACTCAACTACTTAACCAACAGGGGATCCCATCTTGATTGGCATATTTGATTCCGGTATTGGTGGTCTTACGGTGGTCAATGCCCTAAAGCGTCATCTGCCCGACTACGATATCCTCTATTTCGGAGATACAGCACGCACGCCTTATGGCACAAAAAGCCCTGAGACCGTCGTCCAATACGCTATCGAGGACGCGGAGATGCTGCTCCGGAAAGGGGCTCAGATACTGGTCGTGGCATGTAACACGGCCTCCAGTGTAGCTACAGGTACCTTAAAGGAGCGGTTCGATGTGCCCATCCTTGAGGTCATATCACCCGCCGTCAACATGGCCGTTTCAGACCCCAAAAGGACGCGTGTCGGGGTCATCGGAACCAGGGCCACTGTGAATAGCGGAGTCTATGAAAACAAGATCAAGGCCATACGGCCAGAAATGAAGGTTTATGGTCAGCCCTGTCCGCTTCTGGTGCCCCTTGTGGAGGAAGGGTGGCTTAAGAAGGGAGAAACCAGAAAAATTGTCAAAAAGTACCTTCACCCCCTCAAACTCAAACAGATTGATATCCTGATCCTGGGCTGTACCCACTATCCCCTTTTAAAGGAAATCATACAGGTAAAAATTGGAAAACGTGTGAAGATTAT
>DAOURD010000226.1:0-4048 GCA_030625295.1 Desulfobacterales bacterium
AATGAATCCATCCACTGCACCATTAATGAGCAGAGAAAATTGTGCATTAGTCATAATTGATGTCCAACAAAAATTGGTTCCTGTCATTGCAAAACCTGGCAAAGTTATCGAAAACATTGTCAAGCTTATCAGGTTTTCCAAAATCCTTGGTTTTCCTGTAGTCCTCACTGAGCAGCAAAAGCTCGGAGAGACCGTGACAGAAATACGAGGAGAAATACCAGACCTTCAGCCTATCCCAAAAATAACATTCAGTTGTTTCGGGTCCGAGGAATTCAGTGAACATATACACCAACTCAATAGAAATACCCTGATTATCACGGGCATTGAGGCGCACATCTGTGTGGCACAAACAGCTTTGCATGCAATGTCTGATTATACACTCCATGTTGTAAGTGATGCGATGTCTTCTCGTTCTATTTACGATTGTGAGATCGCCTTAGACAGAATGCGGTGTAACGGTATTACAATCACATCAACCGAAATGCTTATCTACGAATTGCTTACAAGGGCTGGGACTCCTGAATTTAGGGAAGCGTTACAACTGGTAAGATAGAGAGAGTCACTCGTGTACGGCTCTGTTTCTAACACTTTATCCGTCCTGAATCGTTCGCAAACAATACGCCGAGGGTTTTTTGCACGGAGGAAACCGACATGATTATTGTAACAGGTGGTGCAGGTTTTATCGGCAGCAATATTGTCAAAGCGCTAAGTGAGCGCGGTCGCCCGGATATTTTGGTTGTTGACAACCTGTCGGACAGGACTAAATTCAGGAATATCGCTGACTGCAAGATCCAGGATTATCTGGACAAGGAAGATTTTCTGGAGAGGGTCAAGGCCGGAAGTGACTTCAGTACCTCTATCGAAGCGGTCTTCCACCAGGGGGCCTGTTCGGTAACCACGGAGTTGGACGAACGTTACATGATGCGCAACAATTACGAATACTCCAAGGAACTTCTCCATTATTGTTTGGAACGGCGCGTCCCCTATATCTATGCGTCCAGCGCTTCGGTTTATGGGGCGGGCAAGGTATTTAAAGAAGCGAGCGAACACGAGAAACCCCTGAACGTTTACGGTCATTCCAAGTTTCTGTTTGACCAATACGTACGCCGGCTTTTGCCTGATGCCGAGAGCCAGATCGCCGGGTTGCGCTATTTCAATGTTTACGGCCCCCGCGAACAACATAAGGGTTCCATGGCCAGTGTGGCCTTCCACTTCAACAACCAGGTTCTTGCCGAGGGCGAGGTGAAGTTGTTCAAAGGGAGCGATGGATATGCGGATGGCGAGCAGCGCCGCGATTTTATCTATGTGAGTGATGTGGTGGATGTGAACCTGTGGTTCATGGAGCACATGGACGAATCCGGTATCTTCAATGTGGGCACCGGCCGCAACCAGAGCTTTAACGACGTGGCCCGGGCCGTTATTGCCTACCACGGTCATGGTGAGATCGAATACATCCCGTTTCCCGAACACCTGAAGGGACGATACCAGAGCTTCACCGAAGCGGATATCAGCGCGTTGCGCGAGACGGGTTATACGGCGCCCTTCAAAAGTGTGGAAGAAGGCGTGCGGCGCTATATGAAGTGGTTACAGACGCCAAGCGCTCTCCTTCCCGCCTGCCGCACTTGACAATAACCGTATTATGAATGACGAAACATTGTTCTTCCACAGGGTTCCGCTCAAGCATCACCACATCTGGGATGACTCGAACAGTCTTTTTTTCAACCTCAAACTCAGCCAGCATAGATAGCTTCCAAAGCCCACCATAATACTGCAAAGTAGCTGGCCCATTGTAAATGGGCCAAGGATAAAACCAAGCTGTGGATCAGGCTCCCTGAAGAACTCTATGAAGAAGCGAGACACCCCATACCCGAAAAGGAATGTTCCAAGGAGAAAACCTTGCGGAATCCTACGCTTACTTAACCATAGGAGTATTGCGAATAGCATCACCCCTTCAAAGAAGGCCTCGTAGAGTTGGGAGGGGTGTCTGGGATGTTGTCCAGCACCCGGGAAGACCATTCCCCAGGGGACCTTGGTTGGCCTCCCATAGAGCTCACCGTTTATGAAGTTGCCGATCCTCCCAAAGAAGAGTCCCAAAGGTGTTGCGATAGCCCCAAGGTCTGCGAGCATCAAAAACGGTTTGTTTTTCCTGAGAGCATAAGTCCAGCCTGCTATAAGCACGCCCAGAGCCCCGCCATGGAAAGACATGCCCCCTTCCCACAAAGCAAAGACCTTTAATGGATTGTCCCAATAATGGGAAAAGTCATAGATAATACAGTATCCGAGCCGGGCTCCCACCAGTACACCAACAATGGCATAGACAAGGAAGTCTCCTATGTCTTGCCTTGTCAGGTCGTGGCCTCTGCGGGCAGAGGTCTTAAGAAGTATGTAATAGGCCAGCAGGAAGCCTATCACATACATCAGACCATACCAGCGTATCTGTAGAGGGCCTATATGGATCAGCACTGGATCGATATCTGGATACTTCATCTCTTTGGTCGGTCCTCGTAAACAGTTATGACGCGGCCCTTAGCATAAAAGTCGCGGAGTAGCGGGGGGTAACGGGGACACGGAAGTTGTAATGTTTGTCTATGTTTTGTGACGCTGCTCTTTGGGGAGACTGAAGCTGAATGCAGAGCCTTCTTCCAGTTCACTCTGGACCCAGACCGTGCCGCCGTGGCCCTGGATAATGTGTTTTACGATAGAGAGCCCAAGGCCAGTGCCCCCCATCTGCCTGGAACGATTTTTGTCCACACAATAGAAGCGTTCAAAGATACGGTCCAGGTCTTCTCTGGGTATGCCAATGCCTGTATCTTTAACCGTCACGTGGACTTCCTTGCCTGCATCCGTTACCGAGACCGTGATAGCGCCTCCCTCAGGCGTATATTTAACTGCATTGTCCAGAAGGTTAACAAGGGCCTGGCCTATTTGCCCCCTGTCTGCCCATACCATGATTTTTTCAGGGATGGATTCGGTTTCGATGGTGATCCCTTTTGTCTCAGCAGCGGGCTTCACGAGCAATATCGAGGCATCCAGAACATCGCGCAAGTCGATTTCTTTTTTCATCAGAACGGCACTCTGGGATTCGAGTCTGGTCAAAGAAAGAAGGTCATCAACGAGAGCCGAGAGCCGGTTTGCGTGTTTTAAGATGATCTGAGAAAAAGACCTCACCGTTGAGACATCTTCGATGTCTGCATCGCACAAGGTTTCCGCATAGCCCTTTATGGAAGTCAGGGGTGTTCGGAGCTCATGGGACACATTGGCAACAAAATCTGTGCGTACTTTTTCTATGCGTTTCAAATCCGTGATGTCGTGAAAGACAGCTACAGCCCCTTCTGTCCTGTATTGAGGCGCCAGGCGAACAATGGTCACATCAAAGATCTTGTCGACTTCCGGGGTGGCGACTGAAAGTTCCGTGTTGAAGGTTTCGCCCTTGTCCAGGACTTGAGCAAAGCCATCCTGGAGATCGGCATTTCGAAGGGCCTCAACCGGTGTTTTTCCGATTGCCGTGGAGGCCCCGTGGAATAGATCCTCTAGAACGCGGTTGATCAAGACGATTTTCCCTTCGCTATCTACCACCATGACCCCGTCTGACATCCCTCGCAGGATGGTTTGAAGGGTTTCTTTTTCCTGTGTAGTCTCGCGAACTCTCTTCTTGATCTCCGAGGCCATGAGGTTGATAGAACGGCCCAAGGCCCCCAATTCACCCCTAACACCGGGGTATACCTTGACATCGAAGTTTCCTTTCGAGATTTTTTCGGCTGTGCGGCTAATTTCCTCTATAGGCTGCGACAGTCTCTTCGAGACTACGATATTCAATATCAAGATCAGCACTGCACAGAGCAAAAAGGCCATAGCGAGGCTATATTCGGTCTTGCGCATCAGGTCTTTGATCTGTGTTAGGGGGACTGCAAGACGGACGACACCAATAAATTCACCCCTGGGTGCAATTTTTACCGCCATATACATCATGTCGATTTCAAGGGTTGTGCTGTAGCGGATCGCAACGCCGTGTGATGACTTAAAAGCTGCTATGAATTCAGGTCGCCCG
>DAOURD010000107.1:0-5535 GCA_030625295.1 Desulfobacterales bacterium
TGCGCATTTTGCCCGCCTTCATGCCCGTGAGTATTGCAATCCCCTGCTCAATGGTCTTTATGGGATACACGTGGAACTTGCCATCCTTGACCGCTTCTACCACGTCTTTTTTTAGCATAAGGTCCTTAACGCTTTTCGAGGGAATGATCACGCCTTGTTTGCCCGTGAGCCCCTTGTGTTTACAGATGTCAAAGAATCCCTCAATCTTGCGGGTCAGTCCACCAACAGGTTGAATCTCCCCTTTCTGGCTGACCGAGCCGGTCGCGGCAATGCCTTGAAAGATTGGCACATCAGCAATGGCAGAGAGCAAGGCGAACAGCTCCGTACTGGAAGCACTGTCACCCTCCACCATGCCGTAAGTTTGCTCAAAGCAGAGGCTGGCCGTGAGCGCGAGAGGCTTGCTCTGGGCAAAGTGCTCTCGCAAGTAACTGCTCAGGATAATGACGCCCTTGGTGTGGATTTTTCCACTCAACCGGGATTCTCGATCAATCGTGATGACACCCTCTTTTCCCATGGAGACATTGGCCGTGATCCGGCCGGGTTTGCCAAATGTGTGGTCACCGGTTTGCAAAATGCTCAGACCGTTAATCTGGCCCACCTTGCAACCATCGGCCTCGATCCAGAAGATGTCTTTCTTGATCAGTTCCTGGACACGTTCTTCAATCAGGTTTGAGCGATAGATCTTTTTCTCTATGGCCTTTTCTACATGGGACGCGGCAATATGCCTCCTTTTCTCCTGCACGGCCCAGTAATTGGCTTCCCTGATAATATCGGCAATCGCCCCCAACTTAAGCGTCATCTTGTCTCTGGTGCCGGTTACCTCCAGGCTGTATTCCAGGATTCTGGCAATCCCCGTGCGGTCAATATGTTTGAGACCCTCTTCCTCACAGAACCTGGCCAGACAGTCAAGGCATTCCCGGATCCTTGTTTTGTTCCGATCCGTCCGGTCATCCAGGTGCGCCTTGATCTTGAACATCTGCTTGAAGCGATCATCATAGATGTAGAGAAGTTCATAGATATAGGGGTCACCCGTTATCACCAGTTTAACCTCCAGAGGCACTGGTTCGGGCTTCAGGGTCCTGGTGGTTATAAACCCGTACATCTCGCCTATATCTTCTATCTTTACCTCTTTGTTTCTAACCGCCCGTTTCAGGGCCTCCCAGGACAGGTACCATTTCAGGATATCGGTCGCCTTTAGGACCAGGTATCCCCCATTGGCTTCGTGCAGTGCCCCGGGCTTGATCATGGTGAAGTCTGTAACAAGGGCACCAAAGACGGCCTCCCGTTCAATCTTGCCAAAAAGAGCGGGGTAAGTAGGGTTTGAGGTGTAAACAACAGGGGCTCCCTTTGTTTCAGAATTGTCAATAAGCACATTAACCCTGTATTTGTTCATGACCGGGGGCATGGCCATCCCGACAAAAGGGACTTGAGATGCCTGTGCCTCAGGTTTTTTTTGGAAATCATTAATATGCTCCAGGATGTCTTGTTTTACGGCCTCAAGGTACTCAAGCACAGGACCATGATTTTTGAATCTTCCCACGATGGGTTTCATCTTTTTCTCGACCACAGCAAGGGCCACTTTATGATCCAGCTCCCTGCGGAGTTCCACGTACTCGGACTCGAGCCTCGCTATCTCTGTCATAGCCTGGTTCATCTCCAGCGATAACTTGTCGCCTCTGTCCCGCAGGGCCTTCTTTTCCTCCGGGGAATACTTGGCAAGCTCCTCCGGGGGGATGATCTTGCCATCCTTTTCTGGTATGATGGAAACCCCTTGAGGGTCGAGCTGTAATAAGAAGCCTTCTGCCCCCACCTTTTCCCTCAAGGCATCAATGCCCTTGCGCCGTTTGTTTTCAAATTCCTGTCGGAGGACCTGCTCCTTGTAGTGATAGTCATCGGTGTTAAACGCTGTTGGGATGTCGCTCTTCAGGGCCTCTATCAGCTTATCCATCGCTTTTTTCAGGTCTTTCCCGCAACCAGTAGGCAATCTCAGGGCACGGGGTTTATCAGGTTCTTTGAAGTTATACACATAGCACCAGTCGGATGGCGCCGGCTGTTCTTTTGCCACTTCTTCCAGGAACGCCCGGGACATGTATGTGGCGCCTGTATCAGTGGTTCCGGCTACATAGATGTTGTATTCCGGATCGGTCATGCCAATGCCGAACTTTATGGCTTCAATAGCCCGTTTTTGGCCCACCACCCCATGTTTGACTGGATAAAGCTTTTCGGTTGAATCAACCTCGACGCTCTCTGGATCAAAGTGGAACCGCAGGTCTTTTGCACTTAGCTCTTTAAATTTCTTGGCCATTGCTTCCCCCTATGGTGATTGCCTCTTCTTTTACCTTCTCATATAAGGAAACATATTCCCGGGCCGATTTTTCCCATGAAAAGTCCGCCTGCATCCCGTTCTCTACCAGTTTCATCCAGCCCGGTCTATCTTCAAAGACCTTCAGGGCCTCCCTGATCTGATCCAGAAATGCCTTTGCTTCATACTCGGAAAACTTGAACCCTGTGCCCTCACCTGAGCCAGGGTCAAAAGGATTAATCGTATCATCAAGGCCTCCCGTGGCACGAACAATAGGGACTGTTCCGTATTTTAGGGCATAGATCTGAGTCAATCCGCATGGCTCATAGTGAGAAGGGACCAAAAACATATCAACCCCCGCCATGATACGGTGGGCGAGGCCTTCATCAAACCCTATCGTGACAGCCACGCTTTCAGGGTATTTCCTGCCCAGCTCCAAGAAAAGTGCCTGATATGCCTCCTCACCCGCGCCCAGGATTACCAGCCCTGCATCCAATCCTACGATATCTTCTACGATCTTGGCCAGCAAATCAGACCCTTTTTGTGGCGCAAGGCGAGACACCATCCCGAGGACCGGCCGATCTACAAAGCGCTCATGGAGACCCAACTCCTTGACAAGACCAGCTTTGCACTTCCGTTTACCCCTTATATTACCGAAGCTGTAATGGTTCGTGATATGCCGATCCATGGCAGGGTTCCAGGAAGTGTAGTCCGCCCCGTTAAGGATACCGTAAAGATCAGCCGATCTTTTTCTAAGGATACCATCCATGCCCATGCCGAACTCAGGGGTCTGGATCTCCTGGCTGTATCGGGGACTCACCGTGGTGATCGCATCTGCATACACAATACCTGCCTTCAGAAAACTGATCTTGCCCCAGTATTCAAGGCCTTCCGGATTATACTCAGTGCCGGGAAGGCCGCAGATGTGGAGCCTGTCCGGCGGAAAAAGACCCTGATAGCCGATATTGTGAATAGTGAAGACTGATGCTACGTTTGAAAAGAAGGGATTTGCCTGGTAAAGGGTTTTTACGTAGGCTGGAATCAGACCGGTTTGCCAGTCGTGGCAATGAACGACATCGAACTGAAACCCCACCTTGCCGGCAAAAAGGAGGGCAGCCCGGCAGAAATATGTAAAGCGTTCCAGGTTGTCATAGTAATCCCCCTCGGGGGTACCATAAAGGTTTGGCCGATCAAAGAGATCTTCCCTGTCAAACAGGTAAACAGGAACCCCTTCCTCGGTTGAGGTTTCAAGGACGTCACCCCTGAGTCTGGTATTTCCCAGGGGGACTTCAAGCCCTTCAAGGACCTTTTGGGCCTTAAAATCCCTATCCTTCGCCATCCGATAAAACGGGAGGCCCACCCTCACATCCACTCCCAGGCTCTTGAGATAAGCAGGGAGGGAACCTGCTACATCGGCCAGGCCGCCGGTTTTGGCAAACGGCCCCACCTCGGACGCGAGAAACCAGACCTTCAAGGATTCAGTCATGAAATAATCGTATCCTTTTCAAACTGTACGGTAGTCCAGATAAATCCTCTTTACTCCACTACTCCATCACTCCATCACTCCAATACTCCGTGACCGATTACCCATCAAAGAGGATACTATGTGTAACCTTATGCATTGTCATGTGCCACAGCTTTCATCAGATCCTCATATATATCAGTCACAGAATAGGTCACCCGGTTCCACGAGGGAATCTGGGTGCCCTCCTTCTCTTGTCTTGCCTGGTCCCAGGCCGTACCAACAAAATCTCTAAAGTGCCGCACGGTCAGTTCTTCCTGATGCCGGTCATAGACCAGGTCATTCGATTCTGCATCGTCACTATAGCTTTTCACAAAGCTTAACCCCATATTATAATACGTATGCTGGAGCATATCAATAAATGCATCATCAATGGGCATACCGCTTGAGCGCATATAGTTCAGATAGAATTTGGCAATGTCCACCACCATCCGATGAAGGCCACCACTGGCATCTTTCTCAGAGAGCACTTGATGCTTATGCTCGTAGTTTTTGCACAGATCGATTTGGGCAATCTTTTTTGGCGTAAGACGATTGTAGACCTCAGACAGGGTGCTGACCTCAAGACCCCAATCATAAGCTATGTTTATGGCCCGGGCAATGCGCGTCAAAAAACTGAATTCTCCGGCCAGGGGGTACCGGAACGTTCGGTGATACCGGAAGAATTGTTGCAGGGCATAGTGGCCGCGGTGATGCATGATAGAAGCCAGGGCCTCCACAAAGGGTGCAACAAAAAGCCGTGTGGTTCTTCCCTTCATCTCCATTTCTATTGGCGAAACACGCGCATAATAGCCCTTGCAGAACTCTAAATCGTTGTTCGGATTGGTCGTAGGCTCAATGAGCCGGCCAAGGAGAAGTCGGTCATAGGTCACGATATCACAGTCGTGCAGGGCAATCACATCACAGACCTCACTGGCAAAGAGATACCCAAGGGTAATCCACACGGACTGGCCCTTTCCGGGGACACCCACAGGAATTTTCTGTTCCTGGAGTTTCTTGAAGATCCTCTGAATCCTCGGCCCCTCTACCCAGACCACCTTGACGTCCCGGCCTTCCTTTTTTAGCCTGCAAAAATAATCTCTGGCTTCCTTGAAATCCTTTTCTTCCTTGGCCCCTCCAAGGGCCACTACAATCGAACACAGATAATTCACCTGGTTAATCTGATCGATGATGTTATCCAGAACCCCCGGCACATGGATTTCTTCGTAAAGAGAGGGAAGGAGAAGACCGATGCACATGTGTTTGGAGAATTCCTCTATCTTTTTTTCCAGCCGCATCAGGTGTTCTTCAGGATCAAAAAGATCATAGAACCCATGGATAGTAGTAATAAAACCTTCCTGATGAAATTCACTCACGACAACACCTCCTTTATCCCACTAAGTACACGCATTCTTAAATACGATTCCGTATTACAATTGGTTTATTCATTCCATTTAAAAGGTCGAAGTGCCTAAAGTGATCTAAAGTGCCTAAAGTTAAGGTAATCGGTCAATTTTATTTACTTATTCCAATAGTGGTGAATATTGCACAAGAACGCTCTGTCGTCCATTTCTAAAACTGACTGCGCTGAAAGCGCATTCCTCAACTTTAGCTCACTTTAGGCACTTTAAACTTTAGGCACTTTTTTGGTTCCAGCTTGTCCGAGGTAGTCGACCCGACAAAAAATACGACGCCAAATCTACGAGTTAAAGCTCTATACAACTAACATGAT
>DAOURD010000066.1:0-6218 GCA_030625295.1 Desulfobacterales bacterium
CAGTAACCTTGCCCTTGCCCACAGCGATCACCTTGCCCTGCATGGGCTTTTCCTTGGCCGTGTCGGGAATGATGATTCCCCCTGTGGTCTTATCTTCTTCTTCGACCCTTTCGATGAGAATTCGGTCGTGTAAAGGTCTTACCCTCATTGCAGAATCTCCTGTAAATAACGTTTCGTTGTCTCTATAACCTAGTGAAATCACAGCACTTTTGGTATCAACACTCCAATTGGGGCAAAGCCTGTAAGTTCGGCTCGTATCTTGGTTTCCAAAAAGCAGTATCCGTGCCAGAGCTATAATCATTTGATTTTGCGGGGTTTGTTGTGTTAGGGGAGAATCGCCAGCGGAACTATTGGTTCCGATACTTGCAGGGCAATACGCCCTTTGCTGCCCACGAAAGGTTTTATGATTGTTCAATGGATTGAAATAAAAGGAAATCTTCTACATCAGAACTCTGAATTCCGGTATTTTTAATAATTGGAACTCAAGATTCTGTTTTTTGTGTTGAAAATTTTGAGCATTTATAGAATAAATTAGAAAACTTTTGCGGTCTTAGAACCACCGCTGTAGAATGATCTAACTCGTACCATTAATGTTCTACTCTGGGGGAATGGATGAAATCCGTTATTGTTGCTTCTAAAAATCAATCGGCCTGTAATACGATCCGGACCAGCATGCGCTCCGAATACAGGGTCGATGTGGTGTCCGGCAAAGATGGCTGTTTGGAGATGTTTCGGGAAAAGCGGTATGAGTTTTTGTTTATAGATGTGGAAGTTCTGCGCGAGTCAATGCTTGACAACAACTACAAGACGGCGTTGCAACCGTTTTGGCATGCGTATCCGACAGCTCAAATCATTGCCATGTCATCTCAAGAAATGATCAGGGAGGCTGTGAGGGCCGTTAAGGCGGGAGCCAGCGATTACCTCACCTATCCTGTCAATCCGGATGAGGTCAAATATATCACCCAAAGCATTTATGAATCTATCATTATGGAATCCGAGCTCGATTATTTACGGGACAGATTCTGGCAGGAGGATTCACTTGAAATCGTTCGCACGAGAAGCCCCTTGATGAAAAGAGTCTTTGATAGGGTGCGGTCTGTCGCGCCAACCAAGAGTACGGTTCTCCTGAGCGGTGAAACAGGAACGGGGAAAGGTGTGTTGGCGAGACTGATTCACCGGCATAGCAACCGAAAGGATGGTACTTTCATCAGCGTTCATTGCGGAGCGATCCCGGATACCCTTTTGGAAAGCGAGCTGTTCGGACATGAGAAGGGTGCATTCACAGGGGCTGTCCGAAGAAAGCTGGGCAAGTTTGAGATTGCCCAGGGGGGCACAATTTTCCTTGACGAAATCGGCACCATTACGCCCTCTGCACAGATCAAGCTCTTGGAGATACTCCAGGATAGGACTTTTCATCGCGTTGGAGGGGAAGAGACGATCGAGGCTAATGTGAGGGTGATCGCGGCTACGAATACGGATTTGAGGAAAATGTGCGAGGCCGGCCAATTTAGAAGAGACCTCTATTACCGGTTAAATGTCTTTCCACTCGAAATCCCGCCACTCAGAGAGAGAATGGAGGACATCGCATATATTGTGGAGGTCATTCTTAAAAGGCTGAAGAAATTTGATCTAAAAGAGATTCACGACATTCATCCCCATGTCATAGATGCTTTTGGAAAGTACTCATGGCCAGGAAACGTCCGTGAGCTGGAAAACCTTATGGAGCGTGCCTACATACTGGAACTCTCTCCAATATTAACGCCTGAGAGCTTTCCGGACGAGCTTTTCACGTCAAATCCCTCGCCGATACAGGTGAAGCCGGACATTTCTCACAGCTTGGCGGAGGTGAGACACAGGGCCGTACGAGACACTGAAAGGCGCTATTTGCAAGAGCTCTTGGGTGCAAATAAGGGCCGAATAAAAGAGAGCGCTGGGGCAGCGGGGATCAGTCCCCGTCAACTACATAAATTGATGAAAAAATATAGCATCACAAAGGAGGGGTTCAAAACCCTCCCGCGCTAAGCAATGTTTCAGCACTTTGAGTTCTGGTAATCAAAAAAACCGGAACTCAAAGTTCGTATTATTAAATTTTCCATTATTTCACTATATTGCATCACATACATCGCTCTATCATCTGTTTGATCGAATCTCCCTCCATGAAGATCGGAACTGTTAGTTCTGGTTTCTGCGCGCGACAATCACACAAAAACCTGCATTATCAATAAGTTAGGGGTTTTGGCATAACTGTTGCTTTTTTATAGAAGTTTTAGCACACGGGTACGTGCGGCGTTTCAGTGGGAAGAGCCTAATGACCAGACAGAAGATCACTTGAAGGAGGTATTGAGATGATAATGAACAGAAGATTTCTTGCCGCAGGTATTTGTACTCTTCTATAGAGGAACCAGTTGATCGTGGAAAAGAAAAAATATTTTGAAGGCTTGTTCACTCAAACTTTGGATGAGCTTTTGACAGAAGCTAATACCGGAAGGGAAAGTGTTTATGAATCCACCTGGATTATACCCTGAGAGTCCAAATACCATTGCCTTGATTGGGAATTATTTGCCGCGGCAATGCGGCATTGCTACCTTTACCACTGATTTCCTGGAAGCTCTTTCAATTGAAGCCCCCGAGACGGACTGTTGGGCAGTGGTGATGAATGATGTGCCTGAAGGCTATCTGTATCCCCGTCAGGTACACTTTGAATTGAACTATAAGAATCTTGCCGACTACCGCATGGCTGCTGATTTTCTGAACATGAACCAGGTCGATGCGGTTTGTGTACAGCACGAGTTTGGGATCTTCGGGGGTCATTATGGCAGCCACATTTTGGAACTGCTGCATAATCTGCGCATGCCTGTCGTAACGACTTTGCACACCGTGTTCATGGAGCCCGATCCCAAACAAAAAATCATCCTCGAAGAGCTGGGCCGCGTTTCTGCCCGGCTGGTGGTCATGAGCCGCAAGGCTCATGAGATCCTTAAGGAAGTTTACGGCATTCCGGAGGAAAAGATCGTTCTGATTCATCACGGCATTCCGGATATCCCCTTTGTTGACTCCAGTTACTATAAGGATCAGTTCGGAGTGGAAGGGCGCAAGGTCATCCTGACCTTTGGTTTGGTTTCTCCCCGCAAGGGCCTCGAACACATGATCGACGCCATGCCGGAGATTGTAAGTAGGCACCCGGAAACTGTTTATATCGTTCTTGGTGCAACCCATCCTAATGTGAAGAAGAAGGAGGGCGAGTCTTACCGTCTTTCCCTTCAGCTCAGGGCAAGAAACCAAGGCGTGGAAAGCCACCTTATCTTTCACAACAGATTTGTGGATTTCAAGGAATTGTGTGAATTTCTGGGAGCCGCCGACATATATGTCACGCCTTACGTGAACAAAGAACAGGTCGTTTCCGGTACTCTTGCCTATGCCCTCGGTGCCGGCAAGGCGGTCATCTCCACCCCTTACTGGTATGCCGAAGAGATGCTCAGTGGTGAGAGGGGACGCATTGTCCCGTTCAAGGATTCGGATGCCTTGGCCGAACAGGTGATCGATTTCTTAGACAACGAAGTCGAACGTCACGCCATGCGCAAGCGAGCCTATATCTTTTGCCGAAGCATGATCTGGAAAGAGGTGGCTCGACGGTATCTGGAACTTGTCATTGAGGTCAAGAATGAACGGGAGCAACGCCCCAGAGCCGCCTTCCGTGCCAAGACCCTGGGGACCATTCCACCTGAACTGCCTCAGTTGAATCTCAAGCACTTCAACATGTTGACAGATGACGTTGGGATACTGCAACACGCAAAGTTTGGTGTGGCCGACCGCTCTCACGGCTACTGCACGGATGATAACGCACGGGCTCTAATCGTCGTGATGATGGCACGGGATTTGCTTCCTGACAGCAATGAATTGAATTGAGGGACCGGACCTGCCGGTACCTGGGCTTTTTGCTCCATGCCTTCAACAGGGACAATGGCCGCTTCCGCAATTTCATGGGCTACGACAGGAGGTGGCTGGAAGAAGAAGGCACCGAGGACTGCCATGGCCGTGCGATCTGGGGCCTGGGCACGGCTGTGGCCCTGTCAAAGTTGGAGAGCCTTACCGCAGCGGCCTTAAACATTTTCAAGCAGGCTCTGCCGGTGATGATCGAATTTCAATCCCCCAGGGCCTGGGCATTTGGCCTGGTAGGCATTCATGCTTATCTGAGACGGTTTGGGGGAGACAGCGACGTGAGGCGGGTACGAGAAAGGCTGGCCCACCAGCTCTTTGAACTATACCGGTCCAATGCTACCGATGATTGGCCGTGGATAGAACAGACTGTCAATTACGACAACGGCAAGATTCCGCAAGCTCTCCTCTTGTCAGGGCGATGGCTTCACCAGGGAGACATGATCGAGGCGGGCCTGCGTTGTCTCGAATGGCTTGTCCGGATCCACACCGATCCCAAAGGGCATTTCGTTCCAATAGGCAACCACGGGTGGTTTTCGCGAAATGGGCAACGGGCCAGATTCGACCAGCAGCCGATAGAGGCTCAAAACATGATTGAAGCCTGCGTAGAGGCCTATAAAATCACGAGAGATGAAAAATGGATTGTCGAAGCCCGGCGCTGCTTCGACTGGTTCCTGGGCAGGAACGACCTGAACATCTCCCTGTATGATTACAGTACCGGAGGATGTTGCGATGGCTTAATACCGGACGGCGCAAACCAGAATCAAGGCGCGGAATCGACCCTGGCCTGGCTGCTTTCCCTCATAAACCTGTACTCACTAAGTGTCCCGGAACAAGTGATCGGAAAATAGGCAATAGCCTGAAAAGAAATCTGAACCTGGAAGGACAATATGTATCAGAACCCCATCGTGATGGTCAGTTCCTACCCTCCGCGGCTTTGTGGAATAGGGACTTTCACCGAAGAGGCCCGTGAATTCATTCAGAAGGCCTGCCCGCAGAGGAACGTGTTAGTCATCAGCCACACCGATGGCCGGGGTCAAGGGGTTTTCCCCCTTATTGATATGATCCACCCCGACTGGTGGAAGATTGTGGCTGAAAAAATTAAAGAACTTGACCCATACGCGGTCCATCTCGAACACGAATACGGCCTCTACGAGTACCGGAACGAAAGTGGCACTGGGGACAACAACCAAGGCTTCCTCACGCTTCTCGAGGCGATCAGTGACTACCCGATTGTGGTGGAACCGCACACGGTTCATGGGCGACTGAGAGATGCTGAGGCCAAGTTCATCTATCATCTCTGCCAGAGGAGCGATGTCGTCCTGGTAAAATGTCACTATCAGAAATGGCGCCTGGCCTGGATGTTTCCCGGATACGGATGGGAGGCGCCTCGAAACATTATGGTGGTGCCCCACGGTGCCCGGCCGGACAAGCGTTGGGGGGTCCACGAAGTACCCGGATTGAGGAAGGAACTGGGCCTGGACGAAATCGGCCTGGCTGATCATGTGGTGGGCATGATTGGCTGGATTCAGCCCAACAAGCGCTGGGACATTCTGCTTTCAATGTGGGACGAGATTCACGAAGAAATCAAGCGTCGCTCAGGCCAGGAGTGGGACCTGCTCGCCGCCGGGACGATGCGCGATCCCGATCACAAAGACGATTATGAGGAGTGGAAGACGGAAGTGTTGAGACTGGAGCGAAAGGGCATCGCGCACTATCATGAATTCGTGCCAAGGGGGGATCTTTATTACAAAATGATGGCCGTGTGCGACTTCATGGTCCTGCCATCCACCGATGAGACACAGTCGGGCACGTTGGCCCGAATCATTGCTCTGAACAAGCCGTATATCACCACCGCACCCATGGAGGGGCTGACAGCACAGACTCTGGAGAGCGAAGGGGGCCTGCTATTCACCACCAAGAATATGCTCAAACAAAAGGTAATCCGGCTGGCCTGCGACGAAAATCTGCGGCTGCAACTCGGCGAAAACCTGAAACGTTATCTGGACGAGGTTGTCTCATGGGAAGTAGTGGCGGGACTGTACAACATGGCTTACGAACTGGCCCGGGAAGCCAAGCGGACCGGCCGGCCTGTTGTTCTGGATCCGGAGTTCTAGAAAAATGAAAAACCTGCGCTTCAAAGAGCTTTTTCGACGTTACGATGGCAATCCTATCATTACTGTTAAGGACATCCCTTACCCGGCCAGTTCTGTCTTCAACGCTGGGGCGGCCAGCCTTTCTGAACTGCTGGCCTGGCTCAAGGAGCACAACAGTTACTCTGG
>DAOURD010000364.1:0-2789 GCA_030625295.1 Desulfobacterales bacterium
GGACTAGCCTGTCAGCGTAATACAGGTACGAAACACTACCCTCAGGAAGCAGGGAGGCAAGGAGGGTTCCAACAAAGATGTTGATCTGGTAAACCGCGGCCCCAAACACGGCCGGTGTCATCAAAACCGCAATCCGCTTGACGGCTGGGTGATACAGTGGACCGCGGATCGCCAGACGAAAGCCCTTGCGGATCACGAATGGGATTTGAAGGCCCAACTGCAAGATTCCTCCCACGACCACACCGATGGAAAGACCAACTGCCGGTCTTTCCAGGTGGGGCGAAAGAAGGAGTACGGCGCTGATCATAGCAAGATTAAGGAGCACGGGCGCCAATGCAGGTGCTGCAAAATGCCCCAGAGCATTCAAAATCCCCATGCACAGGGCAACCAGCCCAATGAAAAATATGTAGGGGAACATGATCCGCGTCAGCAGAACTGTTAAATCAAATTTTCCTGGTGATGAGAAAAAACCGGGCGCAATGACCTTTACGATGAGTGGAGAGACTAGAATCCCGACCACAGCGACTCCAGCCAGAACGATGGAAAGGAGCCAGAAGGCAGATCGGGCCAACCTGAATGCCTCTTCCCGGCTGTTGCTTGAAAGGTATTCGGTAAAAACCGGGATAAAGGAGATTGTGAGGGAACCCTCTGCAAAGAGTCTGCGCAGAAGGTTCGGAATTCTGAATGCCACAAAAAACGCATCAGCAGCCAGCCCTGCCCCGAAGAACCAGGCAACGATTACATCGCGAACAAACCCCAGGATACGGCTCAACAGGGTGGCCGCCCCCACGATGCCAGCGGCCTTTGTCATACGAGCGGTTTCAGGCATGAAAACAGAGGAACCCTGTGTATCGTTGTCCGGTTGCGCGGCTCGTTACGTCCTACGTCTGACGGTTACCGACCTGCCCGCCATTGCCATGCCTGCCGAGGTTGAAGGTGCCCGCCGCGCGTGGCGATGGCAGGCGGGAACGAGCTGCGTAACCGATAGACGACAGGCGGGGTAAAATTCACAAAATAAGACTTGACAAAACCGGAGTAAGATACATATTCTGCTGTCTCAACTTGAGGCAGAAAGGAGCAAACAACTTTGGCAACTCACAAATCGGCCATTAAGAGGGCCAGGCAAAACGAGATCAGAAATTTTCGCAACAAATCAAACCGTACGCGGGTGAAAAACGTAATTAAGCGCGTCAGGACTGCTATCAGTGAAAAATCTCCGGAAGCGGCCCAGACCGCCTTAGCTGCGGCCATACCTGTTATCCATAAGGTAGCTCAAAAAGGCGCCATCCACCGCAAGACAGCTTCCAGAAAGATATCCCGCCTGACCAAGCAGGTCAACGCCCTTTCCTGAGTTTGTTGAGTTTACACGGTAAACTCAAAAATCTTGAAGGATTCGGTTATGGATCTTTTCGGCCAATCGCTCGGATATAGTTTCTATGGCATCCCTTCTCTTGTTGTCGGTTTCTAACCTGTCTGAAGGGTTTACCTTGAACGCTTCTTTGTCAGATAGCGCACTATCTGACCATATGACCTTGCCGTCAGTCCGTTCCAGGGCTAAATCGAGAGTGATCGTGACACGGCGTTCATCAGACTCGTAGCTTGCAGTGTGAGAAATCGTGTCCACAGTCAAGGACGCAACTCTGCCACTTAAAACTGCATCAGCCGTATCTTTTCCCACCACACGAAGCACCTTGCTTCGGGTAAACTCATAGACCAGATCGCTCGTAAAGACCGTCTCAATGCCCGATTCCGAAGTCCTGTTTCCCAACACAGTAATGGCAATCGTACGCACACCTTCCGGCGCTGTCAGGCCCATTCCCTTGAAGTGATATCCGCAGCCGGCCAGGGCGGCCGTTAGGACAACGAGGGCGATTGTGGCTCTTGTTATTTCCTCAACACTCATACTCTGGTTCTCCATCGAGAAGCGAGTGGTCAGTGGTCAGTGGTCAGTGGTCAGTGAAAGTGAGCTAAAGTGCCTAAAGTTGAAGCTCCCAATCTCTCAATTCCTAAATTCCTGAATTTCGCACTCCGAAATCCGTGCTGTTTTCAAGGCGTGAGCCGCAAATCCGCATTCGTCTGGTTGCGAAATCGAAGGTTACTGTTCACTGACCACTACTCACTGGCCACTATTTACACCACAATGTTCACCAGCTTCTTTTGCACCACGATAACCTTTTTCACCGGCCGCCCTGCAATGCGTGCCACAATTCTGTCATCGGCCAGTGCAGCCGCCCTTATCGCCTCTTCATCTGCATCAACAGCAATATTAAACCTGCTCCGCACCTTGCCGTTAACCTGCACAACAATCAGGATTTCGTCTTGTGCAATAGCTTCCTCACGATATGCGGGCCAGGCAACCTCAAGTACGCTTCCGGAGTTGCCCAGGGTCTCCCACAGTTCCTCGGCCAAATGCGGCACAATAGGCGACAACAGGACTATGACAGTTTCTAAGGCTAACCTCATGACAGAAGCGCCTTGTGAAGTCGAAAGGACATCTTCCTTGAGAGCCTGTATCGTATTCATAAGCTCCATAACGGCACTGATTGCCGTATTGAAATGAAACCTGGCCTCGATATCATTTGTCACACGCTTGATGGTCTGATGGGTCTTTCTGTGAAGGGTTTTCAGGTCCTCGGCAAGCTCTCCGCCCACGTCAAAGGGCTTTACGTTCTGAACATGGGCCCTATGCTCTGCCACCAGCCGCCATACCCTCTTGAGAAAGCGATAGGCACCTTCTACGCCCTGATCGCTCCAGTCGAGGTCCCGCTCCGGCGGTGCTGCAAAAAGAC
>DAOURD010000071.1:0-6120 GCA_030625295.1 Desulfobacterales bacterium
ATTATAGAACTAAGGAACTAAAAACTCGGCCCAAGGGCCTCAAGCTGCATCATCTTTAGGTGTTGTGGTGCACTTGCCATCAAAAGTCACTCCTACGTCAATAATTACTACAGGGGAACTCAGGTCACCAAACACCCGGGCCGGGGGATGTAACTCAATGTGGTCTGTGGCTCGGATATTGCCTCTTACATCCCCGCTCACGGTGGCTGTGTGGACCAAAATATCAGCATGAATGACCGCATTTTCCCCTACGATCACCGTTCCCTCCTTGCTTTCTATGGTCCCAGTAAGATGCCCATCCAGTCGCACAGTTCCCTCAAATACGAGCTTCCCTTCCAGGGTGGTTTGCGGCCCTAGAAACGTCTGTATCCCCTTTTCTGACTTTTTCACTTCAGGCCTCCATTCTTCGCTCTCAGCTTACCGATGCATTCCCTATCACCCTACCACAAAACCCCACCTTTTTCATCAAAAACAGGGCATTAGAACTCACTTTATGACATCTGTCAAATTC
Organism: Desulfobacterales bacterium; assembly: GCA_030625295.1. Lineage (GTDB taxonomy): Bacteria > Desulfobacterota > Desulfobacteria > Desulfobacterales. The sequence goes on from DAOURD010000071.1 coordinate 512, forward strand.
TGTGCCCCACCCTATTTTTTCAGGTTTTCTAAAAACGCGAGCAAGAAACAGTCGCCTTTGCGATCTGCGTCTCGGTATCAGGTCGAGTAACTAACAAAATGTACCAATGTAGTGAATGATCTGAATACGGAAACACTATACCGTCTCTTCTCGATAGCCAATAGCAGGAATCGTGCCGCAATACTGCAGACAAGTAATTATCCATAATCCCAACTGATTAGAGCTTCTTTGTTCAAAATATCTGAGTATGGAAATGCGCGCAAATTTGATTCGCGGTATGGCAATGTGTCAAAGTGTTGACCCCTGGCAGTCCTGCTCTGAGCACTCAGACTTGCAATCATACCAAAAAGCTGTTAAGAAACTTTCGACTCAAGCCGCTCTGGGTGGCTTTTGTTATCCGGCTTGCCCGCAGACGGGCCAAGCTAAAAGATCCATAATTTCAACGGATTATAAACTTCGAGTTTGAAACCTGTTTGATTCCGGCTTGTCCGGGTTAGGAAACGGTTGATGAGAATTCTTATTACAGGTGGTGCAGGTTTTATTGGGTCGCATCTGGCCGAGGCCCATCTTCAAAAAGGAGATGAGGTCTATGTTATCGATGACCTTTCAACAGGCTCCTTGGAAAACATCAAGGATTTCCAAGAAAACAAGGATTACAGGTCTCGTCTCTTTTTCAGCCATGATTCAATCCTGAATCACGAAAAAATGGTGGAGCTGGTGGGTATCTGTGACCGGGTCTATCATCTGGCAGCCGCAGTGGGTGTCCTTTATGTCCTCCAACATCCGTTTGAGTCGATCCGGACCAATATACAAGGGACGGAAAAGGTGCTGGAACTTTGCAGCAAATTCAAGAAAAGGGTCTTGATCACCTCCTCATCAGAGGTTTACGGAAAACACCTCCACGCCCCGCTGGTGGAAACCGATAATATCATCTATGGACCTTCCAGCAAATTTCGCTGGAGCTACGCAGCCTCCAAGCTCATGGACGAGTTCATGGCACTTGCCTACCATCGCACCAACGGCCTGGAGGTGATCATAGCACGCCTTTTCAACACGGTGGGGCCAAGGCAAACGGGTGCCTACGGTATGGTGATTCCCAGGTTGGTTGGCCAAGCCCTGAAAGGTGAACCCCTTACGGTTTACGGGGACGGGAAGCAGACTCGTACGTTCACCTACGTCAAGGATGTGGTAGACGCCCTAATGGGTCTCATGGCCAGCCCCAAAGCGACCGCAGAGGTATTCAACGTGGGCGGAACAGAAGAGATCAGCATCGAGGCCCTGGCAAAAAAGATCATTGCCATGACCGGTAGCGACTCCAATATTGTTTACATACCCTACGAGGTCGCTTTTGAAAAGGATTTTGAGGATATGCAAAGAAGGGTACCAGACATCCAAAAAATTAAGGACCATATAGGGTTCGAACCAAAGACCGATCTGGATGGAATTCTGAAAAGCGTAATATAAGGTCTCGGGACTTCTACAACTTATTGAACTTAGTTCGCTTCGCTCACAATTGGAATACTGGAATACTGGAATGTTGGAATACTGGACACGTAGTGTAATGTTTTCAAGCCGTCAGGCGCAACCTGGCGCTCATATTGGGTTAAGAGGAATGAAAACAATTAGAAAATGATTTTTTTCTGCTTCTCATCCCCAATATTCCACCATTCCACTATTCCATCATTCCATACTGATGGCCTAGAAAAGCGCCACTTAAAGATGAGTGATTACAACGGGTTGTAGAAATTCCGAGACGTTTTATTAGCTTGGCTGCAATCCGAAGAAAGGAATGTTGGAATGTTGGAATATTGGAATATTGTAGAAGATAAAAAGACCAAAATCCTCTTAAACCCAATATTCCATTATTCCATCATTCCATTATTCCAATTGTGAGCGAAGCGAATTAAGTTCGATGTATGGCAATTTCATTTACTTCATTCTAGTCCTTCTCATTTACACCACCTATTACCCTCCGGAAAACCCCTATCTTGGCCCCTTTGAGACCGTGGGTATCTTTTTGTTGGGTGTAGGCATGCTTGCAATAACCACAAGAGTTGCCTTTGACGCCCTTTCCAAAAAGACCGCACTCAGAGGTACCTCTGGCCTCCACGGCGAGTTCGACCGGTTGTTCAAACGACAGGCCATACTGGCCATTGTCATCTTTGCTGTCAATATCTATGTTCTAAACCTGAAATTCTTCCTTATGACGATTCCTCCTTTTACAGGTTCTCCAACCCTGATGGCCCTCTTGTTTGTTGGCCTTTTCATAGGCTACCTTGCCATCATATGGGCAGGGGCCTATCAATCCTACAAGGTCCTGTTTCAGACCCAACTTTCCAGACGATCCTATGTACTTTCCAACATCTCGTTCAGCCTTCCTGTGATCTTACCGTGGCTTATGATCTCGGCAGGCGTGGACATAATCAATATCCTGCCGTTTTCCGCCCCCAAACGCCTGCTCGCCACACCAGAAGGACAAGTCGTTTTCTTTTCGTTTTTTCTGGCGGCCCTGGTTCTTATAGCCCCTTCCCTGATCAAATTTTTCTGGCAATGTCGCCCCTTGCCGCGGGGCCCGAAGCGTAGACGGATCGAGGCCATCTGCGAAAAGGCCAAGTTGAAATACAATAATATTTTGAAGTGGCCAATCTTTGAAGGCAAACTGCTGACGGCCGGGGTCATGGGATTGATCAAAAGGTTTCGTTACATCCTCGTGACAGAAAGCCTGCTTCAGATCTTGAATGATGATGAGATCGACGCTGTCATGGCCCACGAGATCGGCCACATTAAGAAAAAACACCTCGTCTTCTACCTCATATTCTTTCTGGGCTTCATCGTGCTCTCCTATGCTGCCTTTGATTTGATTGTCTATGCCATCTTGTACAGCAATCTGTCGTTTCCCATTGTACGCGATATCGGGTTCGAACAAGTCACTCTGACGTCGCTCCTCTTAACCGTAGCCATGGCAGGCATACTCCTGATCTACTTCCGCTACGTTTTCGGATACTTTATGCGTAACTGCGAACGACAGGCCGATCTTTACGCCTTTGATCTCCTGGGAAGCAGCCGGTGGCTGGTTTCATCCCTGGAAAAAATCGCCGTTTACAGCGGCCAGAGCCACGACAGGCCAAGCTGGCATCATTTCAGTATCCGGCAGCGGATCGATTTTCTGAACAAGTGCGAAGCTAACAGGCGTATGATCGTGCAGCACGACCGAAAATTGCGCAGGAGCATCATGCTCTTCATAGGCGGGCTGTTGTGCACCGGATACATCGGCTATGCCATCAATTTCGGACAGATGGGCCAGACTTTAAGCAAACACTTCCTCCAAAAGGTCCTGATCAGAGAAATCAAGCAGAATCCAACAAATCCCGGACTGTACAGCATGCTGGGCTCTATTTACTACCAGAACAAGGAATACGTGCAGGCTGTCGAGGCTTATGAAAAATCGATTGAGCTTGCACCCCGCGATCCTGAAGCCTTGAATAACCTGGCATGGCTCTATGCCACCTGCGAACAGACTAAATGCCGGGAGCCTGTAAAGGCCCTTGTCTATGCACGACACGCTGCGGCCATGAAACCGGTGCCTCATATCCTCGACACCTTGGCCGAGAGCTACTATGTGAACGGATTGCATGAAAAAGCGATAATGACTATCAAACAGGCGCTGGCCATGCGGTTAGAAGATAGAACCTATTATGAGAACCAACTGAGGAAGTTTGAACAAGGAGCCATTGAGCAACGAATGACGGAGTGATGGAGTATTGGCGGTTTTATGAAACCCACCAGGCGACGTTTGGACGTATTGCTGGTTGAAAGGGGACTTGCCCAAAGCCGTCAGCGTGCCCTGGGACTGATCCTTGCAGGTAAAGTCCGGGTCAATGGTGAAAGAATAACCAAGGCGGGCAGTCTGTTACCCGTCAATTGCGCTATTAAGATCGCTGGTAGGGATATCCCTTATGTAAGCCGCGGGGGTATAAAACTAGAAGCTGCCCTTCGTTCCTTCAATGTTGATGTTACAGGCCTCACTTGCCTTGATGTTGGGGCCTCTACCGGGGGATTCACCGATTGTCTTCTCAAGCACGGTGCAAAACACGTGACAGCAGTAGATGTGGGCTACGGCCAGCTCCACTGGAAACTGCGATCCGACCCGCGGGTCAAAGTCATAGAACGGACCAACATCCGGCACCTTGATACAGGTGCCCTGTCCGGACGTGTGGATCTTGCCTGTATTGACGTCTCCTTTATCTCACTGAAGATAGTGGTCCCCGGTGTTTTGAAATTTGTGAAACGGCCTGGTCACATTATCTGCCTTGTCAAACCTCAGTTTGAGGTCGGAAAAGGCTTAGTGGGCAAAGGGGGCGTCGTTCGTGATCCGGCCCTCCATGAGGCAGTCATCGAAGACCTCAGCAGGACATTTAAGGGCCTTGACCTCTGTGTACTCGGGGTCATGCCCTCCCCCATTCTCGGTCCCAAGGGGAATCAGGAATTTCTGATGTATCTCGAATAAGGCCTTTTTTCAATCCAACACGAGCACTCAGAATTAGCTCCGATTTCAATCCACGGTATTATTCCATTTGACTCTGAGCCCCTGTTTACACTATGTTCCTTTTGTATAAATCGTATGAACCTCAATACTTGGTATTATCCTGCAAACTTGGATGAGGAGGTCTTTCTATGTTCGACATAGCATCTGAAGAGACTTACCAGGATGGCCAGATCATCATTAAGGAGGGGTCTACGGGAGACTGGGTCTATGTGATCCTGTCGGGTACAGTGGAAATCTCTAGGACAGTTGGAGCAAAAAAATTTGTCATAGAATTGCTTAAGCCGGAAGAGGTGTTTGGCGAACTTGCTTTCTTAGGAGGTATCACGCGGACTGCCACAGCCCGGGCTATTGGTGAGACCACCGTTGGCGTTATTGATCGAGCATTTCTAGATCAGCAATTTAACAAACTCTCTTCAGAGTTTAGGGCTATTCTGGTGACCGTCGTGCAAAGATTCAAGAAGATGATCGATCGGTCCCAGGGGTTTTCGGCACGAAAGGAGATTCGTGTTCTACAGACTTTGTCCTTGAAGTACAAAGATAAAAAGTCCTTTGTCAATGCTTACACAGGGAATCTGAGTAGCGGAGGCCTTTTCATTAGGACCGAAAATCCACTTAAACAGGGTGAGCACTTTCTATTCAAACTGCAATTACCAGGCCTTCCAGATCCTATGAGAATTAAGTGTGAAGTGGCATGGTCAAGAAAAAAAGCGGAAAAAATGGATGACTCTCCCGCTGGAATGGGAGTCACGTTTATTGAAATGTCGAAAAAGGATAATGAGATGCTGAAACAATATCTCAAAGATACAGCGAAAGGTAAAGAAAAAGACTGATCAGAAACAAAAAATGATTGGAGGCGGCAACCGGATTTGAACCGGTGTATAACGGTTTTGCAGACCGCTGCCTTACCACTTGGCTATGCCGCCATTCTAAACGTCTCGAAGATTCTACAACTCATTGCAATTACAGGCTTTTTGTAGCAACCTATTTGTCCCATTGACAGGGAGTGTTGGAGTCATCCAAGAGGGCGGGGTAAACCCCTGGCCCAGACCGGGACGATAGCAAC